>JAGHCH010000026.1 GCA_021160575.1 Thermoproteota archaeon
CTCTACCTGGCTGAGCTACGGGCCCTCCTCCCACAGTTCTAGGATTTCATGGCTGTTTTTAACTTTTACCTTGCCTTCTAGTATTGCTGTCTCTGGTAGCTGCCGTGGGTGCGGCGCCCCAGTAGGAGGAAAACATCCCCTCTTATCCAGTCCTTCAGCACCTTCATGACTCCGTATTTCCTGAATCTCCTCGAGGACATGTACATGATGAGTCCTGGATCGTACTGCACACGGCAGAGCTTTCTCAGCCGTAAGCCCAGCTCCACATCGTCGCAGAGAGGGTAGTCCGTGTAGCCTCCCACTTTGAGGAATACCTCTCTTCTGACGGCTGTATTGGTTCCGCGGGTTCCGGGGAAGCCCATCAGCGCTGTGATCCTTGAGAACCAGTTGATCCCCCTGTAGAGAGCTGCTAGAACTCTTCCTCCGTCGAGGGGGAGATCTGGTCCGCAGACCGCGCAGAGGTCTGGGTTCTCCTTGAACCAGCTCCAAATTCTTTCAAGCCTGTTTCTAGGCGCTATGGTGTCGGCATCTGTGAATACTAGGATCTCTCCACAAGCCGCCTCTGCTCCGTCGTTCCTAGCTCCGCCTACCCCTCTCCTAGCTTGAAGGATCACCTTGTCGGCGTACCTGCTGGCTATTTCCCTTGTTCTATCGGTGCTGTAGCCGTCCACCACGATGATCTCGTAGAGTTCTTTGGGCAGCGTCTGGATGAGAAGTGCTCTGAGGCACCTTCCTATGAACTTCTCCTCATTGTACGTTGGAATGATCACTGAGAGAGCCTTCTCTGCCAATCCTGTGGCTCCCTCTCAAGGAGGGGTGTTTGGTGCGGGGGGTGGGATTTGAACCCACGCAGGGCTGCCCCACAGGGTCCTGAGCCCTGCGCCTTTGACCTGACTCGGCCACCCCCGCGCCGCTACTACTTCTCTAAGCGCTTTCTTTATTTTTTATTCTGTACTGTAACTTGCCGTGCTATGGAGGCTGTAGGGCTTTGAGGTATCTTCCTTTGCTTGAGAAGCTTGCTGAGAGTGTGCGGAGTTCTGTGCTGAGGGTCTATGGCTCTGAAGATGCTTCTCGCGCACTGTCTAAAGGGGCTAGTGGCGATGTCACTAAGGTTATAGACAAGGTGGCTGAGGACTCCGTCCTAGAGGTTCTCCAAGGAGAAGGGTTCAAGGGCTCTGTAATCAGCGAGGAGGGCGGAGTGATCGAGCTAGGCAGTGAATCTCTCTACATAGTTTTAGACCCCGTGGATGGAACTACTAATGCTACACGCCAAGTGCCTTTCTTCTGCAGCTCCATAGCTCTCTCCACTGGAAGGCGCTTAAAGGACGTCGTAGCTGGCGTGGTGGTGGAATTTCCAAGCGGCAGAGTCTTTAAGGCTGAGAGGGGATATGGCGCCTACCTCGAAGATAGGAAGCTCCACGTGGTCAAGAGGGATTTCCGAGAAGCTGTTGTGGGCGTAAACTTGAACATCAAGCGCAAGCCAGAGGTCTTGGACGCCCTTCTTCCAGTCATAAAGGCTTCACCCCATGTGAGGCTCTTCGGCTCTGTAGCTCTGGAGCTATGCTACATAGCAATGGGCGGCCTTGATGCCTTCATAGATGCTAGAGGGCTTCTACGCGTAATAGACGTGGCAGCTGCTAAGGTGATCTTAGAGGAGGCTGGAGGGCTTATGCTTTCCCTACAAGGAGAACCCCTCGATGCAGAGCTCACCCCGACAACTAGAATAAGCTTCCTAGCCGCTTCTACTAGAGAGATAGCTGAGGAGCTACTCAAGAGGCTGAGCTTCTAATCTCTCCATGACTTTCTGAGCTTCCTGAAGGGCTTTTCTATAGAGCTTCTCCCCAATCACTCCTAGCTTCCAGTAGGATTCCAGTTCCTCCCTATCGATGATTTTAGCGGGGCTTCCCGGAATCTTCACCACATCTATGCAGAGGTCTATGTACCTGAGCTTCCCCGGATACAGCTCTGGGGGAGTATTGATGTTCACATAAATTCCCTTCAACTCCCCCTCCTTGGAGAAGTACCTCGTCGTAGTAGTCCATCCGTTTAAAGAGATCTCAGTTAAGCCATAGTCGCCTTCCTCCTTGGGGACATCCAGTCCATCGTATCTGCCTCTTCCCTTAAACTGCCTTAAGACGACAATCTTTCCTTGGCTGTGATTCACTTCCTGCACCTTCCCCGGTCCAAGCTTGTAGACGTTTCCCTTTAAGGTGGAGTGCTCTATGAGCAGATTCCCTCCTTTCTCAAGCCATTCCTCCAGCTTCCTTTCAAGGATCTGCTCAAGCTCCCTACGCACATCCAGCTCTTTGAGTAGCTCCTCCGCTAAATCAACTAGAGCTGAAAACTTAGGTCCGGCAGCTTTCAAGCGATGGTGTCCCCTAACAGTTACCGCTACTTCTCCCCGCTTCTCATCAAGCTTCAGCTTGACATCCCTTGGAAATTCCATTTCAATAACTTGCTCCCCCTCCATGAGGAGCGAGGCGCCAGCCGCCTCATCAAACCTCTTAATCAGCTCCTCTGCCCTCTTCTTTAGGGAGGCTATTTCCTCAACAAGCTCCGTGGTCTTCGCCCGCTCAGCACTACTTCGCCATTTAATCCCCCATCCCGCTGGCTTAAGCATTCTTCCTAAGTTTAGCAGCTCGCTGCGCCTCCAACCCTTAATCCATTCACTAGCTGTGATCCTGTCCCCTCTAATTAGGTAGGCATACCTCCCAGTAACCCTCACCTGTGTTGAGAGGTGAGGAGTGCTTCCAGCGAAGCCCGGCTTAACAACACAGACCAAAACCTTCTGTCCTTCTGAGAACTCCTCTCTACACCTAAGTACCCCCTCTCCCCCCTCAAGCTCCACAATGTACGTATCTTCCCTTCTCTCCTTAACCACCCCTGCATATACCGAGTAAAGTCCAGGAGAATACCTCCTAACTATTGCGTCTCCTAACTCCTCCAAAATGGCCTCTGCCGCCCTATCAACAACTTCCTTTAAGCCTCTAATCCTTATGCCGTGCTTATCCGCCTTGTCGATGATCACCGCTTGAGGAGCTTCCTCAGTTACATGGCTTTCGCCTATCCTCTCAGCAGTTACTTGTGAAGGCTGAGCTATCTTAAAGCCATGAGACACCAAAATTGCCGCTATAGCTGTGGTATAAATCCCCCGCAGCTTTATAGCACCCACTACTCTCTACACCACACCGCCTGGAAATAGGTGTGGGATCAGAGGTCCCTGATTTGCTCTAGAACGCTCACCGCTTGCCATATCGCCGTCCTCGCAAATAGCGGCATGTTTGGATCTTGGCTGCATTCCTCCAGCACGCTAATAGCGTTGGCAGCTCTAACCGCCTGAGTGTAGGTCTTGCTCTGAAGGATCTTTATTGCCTCATTAGCAGCTCTCCTAATGTTTCTGGGCACACCTGTATCTTCAGCTATCCTTTGGAGAATCATGATGGCTTGCTGTATCTTCTCATCCGCCGACAACCTTAACTCCCTCCAATGGGCTGCTACTCTAAAGCTATGCCGTGTAAGCGGTCTTAGAAATATACAATACCCCCAAAAATATCTCTCTTTTCTCGGTGCTGCGTGTTGCCCTCTAAAGACCACATAAAGAAGATGAGTGAGCTTCTGCGAACCGGGGCAGTCATGCTC
>JAGHCH010000021.1 GCA_021160575.1 Thermoproteota archaeon
ATGCACCGTGTAAAGAAGCTTCTCAGGATCTTAGAGGAAGAGAAGCTAGATGCTTTCATCTCTTTTTCCCCGGCTACATCCCTTTACTTTCATGGATTTGGGGGGCAGGGAGTGCTTGTAAAGCGTGACGGAGAAGCAACGCTCTTTGTACCAAAGCTTGATCTCTTTGCTGCTGAAGAAAAGGCAAAGGCGTGCGAAATTGTCGCCGTGACACAGAGGAGGGCGTCGTGGAAATTCCTGCTTGACTATGCTTCAAAGTTTAGGAGGATTGGAGTGGAGAGGGGGGCCCTTCCTTTAGAGTTCTACTTTAGGTTGAGGCGAAGAACTGAGGTGATAGCTCTTGACAAGCAGCTTGCTGAGCTGAGGGCAGTAAAGGATGACGACGAGCTTAGAGCTTTGGAGAAGGCTGCGCAGATAGCCGTTGAAGGGATGAGAGTCGCGCTCGAATCCGTCAAGCCCGGAGTGTGCGAAGTGGAGATTGCTGGAGAAGCTGAGAGGGCTATGAGAAGGGAAGGAGCGGAGGCCTACGCCTTTGACACCATAGTTGCGTCGGGTCCAAATGCCGCCTATCCACACGGCAAACCTGGCACACGGAAAATTCAGAGGGGAGATGTTGTGGTGATCGATCTGGGCGCAAAGTGGAATGGTTACTGCTCTGACATGACTAGAACTGTTATTGTAGGGAGTGGCTCTAAGTGGGAGAAAATCCTTAAAGCAGTTCAAGCTGCTATGGAGGAGTCGATAAGGAGAGCTGTTGTAGGTGCTTCTTGTAGGGAACTCTACTTCCAGTCTCAAAAGATTTTGGCGAAACATAGAGTTGCTAAACACTTCATCCACGGATTGGGGCATGGCGTGGGGATAGAAGTGCATGAATCGCCTCTACTCAACGCCTATAGCAGGGAGAAGCTTGCCGAGAGAATGGTGATTACTATTGAACCAGGGGTTTATCTGCGTGGAAAAGGAGGGGTTAGAATAGAGGATATGATTGTTGTCACTGAGAAAGGCGTGAAAGTTTTAACACAGTATCCCCGAGTTTTGATTGGGGCAGTTTAGGTGGAGGATTAAGCTGCATGCTGAGTACAAAGAGCATAGCTAAGGCGATAGCTAGAGCGCTCCTCTATAGGGCGATGCCCTTCATCTACAAGGTATACGAGAAGAAGCTCTGGGAAGAAATCAAACAAGGCCCCATTCCAAATCATGTCGGTTTAATCTTAGATGGCAATCGAAGGTGGGCCCGTAGGTTGGGGCTAGACGTTGCTGAGGGGCATAAAAGGGGTAAGGAGAAAATCAAGGAAGTTTTGAGGTGGTGCTGGGCTCTAGGCATAAAAAATGTGACGATTTATGTCCTTTCCACAGAGAACTTTAATCGATCCAAGCAGGAAGTTGAGGCGCTGCTTAAATTGGCCAGACAAGGCTTTTTAGAGCTCTTAGAGGATCCAGAGATCCATGAAAAGAAGATCCGTGTACGGGCAATAGGAAAGCTAGAGCTCCTTCCGGAGGATATTAGGGAGCTCATAAGAAGAGTTGAAGCCGCTACGCAGAACTATGATGGTAGCACACTTAATATAGCGATAGCCTATGGAGGGCGAGCGGAGATAGTTGATGCTGTGAGAAAGATAGCTGAGCAAGTAAAAATTGGGAAGCTTAGATCGGAAGATATCAATGAGAAGCTTTTTGAGCAATACCTCTACACTGCTGGATCTCCGGATCCGGACTTAATCATCAGAACCTCGGGGGAGGAGCGGCTTAGTGGTTTTCTCCTTTGGCAGTCAGCGTACTCAGAGCTTTGCTTCCTAGATGTTTATTGGCCAGAGATTAGAAGAATAGATTTTTGGAGAGCCATTAGAACATACCAGCGAAGGGAGAGAAGATTTGGCCGCTAAGCTGGCTTAGCCGAGCCCCCCTCTCTTTTGAGGGCGATCTTCCCTACTAGTGTGAAGAAGGCTACGAGAAGAGAGCACGTCAATACGGCGAGCCCTACAGTTATTAGGAGGGGCGTAAAGTCTGCAAGGGGGTTTTGGATTATCGGAACAGCCTCCATCAATATCTGCCTGAGGAATATCAGGGCAACTAGGAAGACTATGTCATGCCATAGCTCGGGAGATTCCTCAACATACTTTATGAAAAGCCTTCCGCCAATGAAGATACCGAGGCCTAAAATAAAGAGATCAACCGCGTTTTGGAGAAATATTCCGGTGACATATCCTAGAGACTCTCCCGCAGAAAGGTAAAGGAGAGCAGTAGCCGCGCCGCGATAAATTGCAACGGTGCACACGATGATTGCTATAACGGCTGTTAAGAAGCGTATCGGAGAGGAGTGCCATAGCGCGATGGCATACTTATCTAGGTTGAAGCCCTTAGTGAACATCATGCCACCAACAATTATAGCGAAAACAGCTCCAGCGTATTGGAAGAGGCCAGCTAAATATAGGGAGGCAAAGACCACCGTTAGGAGACCTGGCACTCCTAGAAAGATCCTCGAATACTGGGGTTCTTTCACCAGCTTCTTCAGGTATCTGACGAAGACAACGTAGGTTTCTTCAACGCTCTTGCTCTGCTGCACAAACACCCTTTTAATCGAGTAGATAGGGATCTTGGTCTGCACTACAGGGATCACTTGTTCGTCGGCTGCTCCGTCGCTAACGAATATTGCAGCATCGGCAGGGTACTTCTCCAGCACAGCATCAAGCTCGGAGAGTATTTTGGTATCAGCTTTGACTCCACCTTCTCGTAGCCCGGTAACGATGGCGATCTCACAGTTAGAGCCTTCCCTTCTTAGATCTTCGTAGAGCTGGAGAGCAGCAAAGATGGCGTTCACATCTGAGTCTTCTGGACATGCGAGTGCGAACTTTGCAGCAGCCTCCATCACCTTATCTTTGCCCATAATGGGGGTCTCCACGTTGATAGCTTCCCCAATATCGTTGTCGCGGTCTACGCAGAGCACTAGCAGCTTCATAGGCTGGAGGCGTCGTTCACTGCCTGGCACTGATCTCACCAGCTATTGATCAGTGAAAAGTTAGGGTAACGAGCTGAATAAAGATTGTTGCTTAACTAGCCGTCTCGCTTTCATCGCTAAGCTCGAGAAGAGCTTTGAACTCCTCGAAGGAGAGCTTCTCCCCTTTAGCAACCTTCTTCTTAGCCTGCTCTGCAAGCTTCTTCTGTCTAGCTAGTGCTTGCTCCGCCTCCTCTAATTTTCGCCTAGCTTCCTCTTCTTCAAGGACGCGTTGCACCTCGGAAATGCTTTCTCTAAGTTTGTCCATTTCAGCCACTTTTCCGGAAAATAAGTTCTTTAACTGAGCGATCCTCTCATCTATACTACCGATTTCCTCTTTGAATTTCTTTATCTTTTGAAGGATATCCTCCATCGCTAAGGATTTCTCTGAAATGGCTTCTGAGAGCTGCTGAAGCGTGTTGTTAGTTTCTGCTATTTGATTCGAGATTTCTTGTGCTCTCATCTGTAAGTCATCTGCGTTCTTGTGGAGAGCCACAGCTTGCATGTGAACTTCAAGTTTTCTCTCCAGTGAGCTAATGGAGGAGATAACCCGCTTCTCCTCCTCGAGGGAGAGAGATGAGGTTTGCTGTTTCCACTCGAGCTCCTCGATCCTCCTTTTGAGCTCCTCGAGGGGAATTTTGACGTTGAACTGGAGGCGTCTAGCCTCTAATCGCAGCTTTCTAGCTTCAGAGAGGAGGTTACGTTTCTCTTCAATGAGCTTCCGCTTAGCATCCTTCAACTTTCGCATCTGCTCGATGAGCTCTCTTTTGGCGGCTTTTGTCTCATTAAAGCTCTGCCGCAGAGACCTCAGCTCTAGAACGCATTGCTTTCTTTGCTCTGTTAGCTGCTTGATCTCGTTGAGGAGGTTTTTGACCTCTGTTGCCAGCTGCCTTTTACTCGCTTGAAGGCGTAGCAGCTCTTCTCTAGGCGTGGGCATGGCTAAACCTCTCCACGCTCGAAGACTCTCTGCAGCTCAGCGTGAAGCTCGTCTAGGCCTTCGCCAGTGGTTGAAGAAACGGCGAAGAAGGAGGAGAGGAGACCCAGTTCAGAGAGAGATTCGAAAAGCTTGCATGCAAGTTCTCTTCGCATGCCTTTCTCCTCAAGTGCCAGTTCATCGATTAGGCGCTCGGGCTCCTCCACCCACTTGTACACCTTTCCCAAGGTCTCCTTGGACAAGAGGTCCTTCTTGGACACCACATTAATCTGAGGAGCTTGAAATCTGCTCTGAATAGAAGAGGAAAGGAGGAGAGCTGAGAGGAAGTCAGCTGGCCTTTCAGCGAACATGGCATCCACTAAAAATACGATGCAGTAATCCCCTTGTGAGAGAGCTGATGCCATGAAGAGACCGGAGTTGCGGTAGGCGAAGAGCTCCATCTGCCCAGGAGTGTCGACGAGAACGTAGTCGGGTTTCAGCATTTCAATTTCCTCTCTCAGCTGATCAGCCTTTGAAGTAGCTATATCCACACAGGCGACTAATGCCCCATTGGGGCCCAACTGATAGGCTTCCATGACCTTGTAGATATCAACGAATTCCCGTATATCCACGTCTGGGGCGTAGGGAAGCCAGGAATCCCCGGGGTCTAGATTCACAGTGGCTACGTCAAACTCCCATTCACGCAGCTTTTCAGAGAAAATCGACGTTAACGTAGACTTCCCTGATCCAGCTGTTCCAACAAAGAAGACGAAGTGCATGTCCGTGAACCTCCCATCAACTACCCTTTAAAGCGCTTAGCCCCATACTCCTCAGCTAGCTGAATTAACATATCGGCTGCTCCTTGAAGATTAGTGGAGGCTTCCTCCTCAGAGGTGCTGAAGGTTGAGAGGTGCACTTCTATGATAGGGCGCCCTTCAGACCCTTTTGGGTGCGACTTGATGTACACTCTCGGATAGCTTTTCATGGTTTTATCTATTAGCGGCGCGAGGCTGGACTCTGGGATGCCCTCGATAAGGACTGTGTGCTCGTAGAATTTGTAGGAGGGGTTTAGTGAGGTAAGCTTAGAGGCAACTGAGCCGTCGAACATGGCTTGCATCTCCTTGGGCACTCCTGGGAGGCAGAAGATCAGCGTGTTGGGTAGCTCTATCATAGCTCCGGGGGCGGTGCCTACGCTGTTTGGAAGAGGAATAGCTCCTTCAGGAAGCTTCGCCATCTTCTTTCTAGCGGGGGTTAAAGGCAGCCCCATTGCATCGTACTTCTCTTTAATAGAGCGGAGGGCCTCCTCATGAAGCACGAGGGGCTTTTGGAGGGCGGCAGCCACTCCCTCAAGAGTTTTATCGTCAAAGGTGGGGCCCAGCCCACCGGTAGTTATGAGAACTCTAGCGCCTCTAGCTAGAGCCTCACTCACTGCTTGAGCTATTTCCTCCACTTCATCGCCCACTACAACTATTCTCTTGACGTGAAAGCCCATGCTGGTGAGCCTTCTTCCAAGCCATGAAGCATTGGTGTTTACGGTTTTACCTATCAGAAGCTCGTTGCCTATGCTAAGAATCTCAGCTACTAGCAAGCCGTCTCCCCTAGCGCTGCTTATTGCTACCTTTTAGAGGAAAGCCACCACTTAAGGTATTCCCGCCGCCAGCGCTCCCTCTCATCTTCCCCTAGATCAGGGGAACGCCCCTTCTTCAAATCGTCAAGTTCAGAGCGTGTAACCGCTAAGCCACAGCTAGTGCAGACGTACATGTAGCGGCTCCTATCGAACTTCATCTCTCCACCGCACTCAGGGCATATGGGCAAGAGTGGCTCACCGCTCGCTGAATCTATGCAGGCTCCCAGTGTTAAACTTCACGCTCAGAGAAGCGTTTAAACCTAATTGCGAGCTAGGTTTTCGCGGTGAAGCAAGAGATGCTCATCTTGGCAGGGCCAGCCAGCCCTAGGACGGCTGAACATCTAGCAGAGCTTACGGGAGCGCAGCTAGTGAAAGTGGAGTACAAACGGTTCCCAGATGGAGAATCCTACATCAGATTGCCAGTGAGCGTCGAAGGAGAAGAGGTAGTGGTGGTTCAGACCACCTATCCAGAGCAGGATAAGCGGCTTGTCGAACTCCTCCTAATGATTGAGACAGCCAAGGATCTCGGAGCTAAGAGTGTGACGACAGTTGCCCCTTACTTAGCCTATGCGAGACAGGATCGCCAGTTCAGAGATGGTGAAGCGCTAAGCGTTAAAACGGTGTTAAGGCTGATTGAGGCGGCCGGAGCCACGAAGTTCGTCACGGTGGATATCCATAAGAAGGAGAGCTTGAGCTGGCTGAGCATAGAGGGAATCAATGTAACAGCAGTGGAGCTTCTAAGCGAACATCTGAAGAAACAGAAGCTCTCAAACCCCGTAGTTATAGCTCCCGATGTAGGGGCTAAGTGGAGGGCGGAGAAGGCAGCTGAAATCCTCAGAGGAGAAACTGTGGTCCTCGAGAAACATAGAGACCGGATAACGGGGGAAATTGTAACTAAGGGAGTTGAAGTTGATCTTCGCGGAAGAGACGTAGTGATCATTGACGACCTCATAAGCACTGGAGGCACTATAGCCAATGCCGCCAAGATCGCCAAAAAGAAGGGAGCGGGAAAAGTCTATGTTGCCTGCACCCATGCTCTGCTCATAGGAGCCGCTATGGAGAAAATGGTTAAGGCTGGAGTGGATGAGGTGATAGCAACTGACACCGTTCCCAGCCCGGTTAGTGTGGTAGGGGTGGCTCCAGCGATAGCGAAGGTGCTTTAGCGGTGTAGGCTATGGAAAAGCTCTTCTTTCTGCTGTCAGGGGAACATCCGGAGCTGCCAGCTGGAGAGGTTAAGGCGATCTTAGAGGCTCATGGGCTGGAGTATAGAGTGGTTGAAAGCCGAGATCAGCTGCTGATTCTTGAAGCTCCTCAAGAGGCTTGCGAGATTGTTGCTCGGAGGGCAGCTCTCTGCTTCAACTGTGGAAGAGTTCTCTTCGAATCAAGGGCTGAATGGGAGAGCATTCTTGAAAGTGCAAGGGGGGCGCCGTGGAATCTCATAGAGGGAAAGAGTTTTGCAGTACGAGTAAAGAGAGTAAAGGGCAGCGCACCCCAGATAGGGAGCCAAGATCTTCAGAGACTGCTTGGAGATCTGGCACTTAGATATGCTGACACCAAGGTATCCCTCGAGAAACCCGATGTAGTGGTGCAAGCAATTTTAACAGAAGACGTTTTGGTTGCTGGAATGGTTCTTGCAACGGTGGATAAGAAGCAGTTCTTGGAGAGGAAACCTAGGGGGAGACCTTTCTTCCATCCAGGAGTACTTTCCCCTAAAGCATCTAGAGTGTTTGTTAATCTCACAAGAGCCTGCCCCGGAGAGCTGCTCTTAGATCCGTTTTGTGGCACTGGAGGCTTTTTGATAGAGGCAGCGATGATCGGCTGCACTCCTATAGGCGTGGATATTGATGAGCGGATGGTTAAGGGTGCGCTGCGAAACATGAGGTTCTACGAGTTAGAGGGAGAGCTTCTCAGAGGAGATGCTAGAAAGCTCCCCTTCACCAAGGTGGATGCCATAGCGACAGACCCTCCATATGGCAGATCCGCCTCCACGAAGAGAACCCCTCTCCCAGAGCTGTATAGAGATTTTCTGGAAGAGACAGCGGGGGTGCTTCCAAGCAAGAGCTACTTGGTGGTGGCTGCCCCTTCTGACTTAGATGTTGAAAAGCTGGCCGCATTGGCTGGCTTCAGAATTATGGAGAAGTACTCTGTGAGAGTGCACAAGAGCTTAACTAGAGTTCTCTACGTGCTTGTGAGGTGATGAAGCTCCATGAGGCAAGTTAAGGTGGTGGCACTAGGCACCGCTGGACCCATCCCAACTCCTGAGAGAAGCTCTCCGAGCTTCGCTTTGGTGAGAGAGGGAGAAATCCTCCTATTTGACTGCGGAGAGGGAGCACAGAGGCAGATGTTTAAGGCAGGGATCAGCCCTTGCGCGAAGATGTGCATCTTCATAAGCCATCTTCACGGAGACCACGTCTTCGGAATTTTCGGATTGCTGCACACCATGAACCTACTTAATAGGCAACATAGATTGCAGATCTATGGTCCTCAAGGCCTGAGGGATTTAGTGGAAGCAGTGCTAGCTCATACCGGGCTTAAGCCCCGCTTCCCCTTGGAGCTTCTTGAGGTTAGAGGCGGCGTTGTTAGGGAAACTGAGAGCTATCTCGTCAAGGCTGCTTGGGCTGAGCACTCGGTGCCCTGTCTAGCCTACGCCTACATTGAGAAGGACTATCCGGGGGGGTTTCACCCAGAAAGAGCGGAGGCATTAGGGGTTCCCAAAGGGCCTCTCTGGAAGAAACTTCAGAGAGGAGGAGAGGTGGTGCTGGAGGATGGACGAGTGGTTAAGCCAGAGGAAGTTGTTGAACCGCCCATCCCCGGGATTAAGGTAGTGTACAGCGGTGATACGAAGCCGTGTAACTCTGTGGTAGAGTTGGCGAGGGAGGCGGATCTGCTCATCCATGAAGCAACTTTCGCAGAGGATCTGAGGGATAGAGCGGAGGAAGAGAAGCACTCAACAGCGAAGGGAGCTGCGGAGGTCGCCCTCAAGGCAGGGGTAAAGAAGCTGGTGTTGACCCATGTTAGCAATAGGTATCGAGATCTTCAGCTGCTCGAGGGTGAAGCAAGGGAGGTGTTTAAGAAGAGCTATCTAGCGAGGGACCTCGACGTCTTCCTAGTGACTAGGGAGAAGCCGAAGTAGGGTTTCCAAACTTTTAGGGACATACGCCCACTTCTCCATTTCAATGATGAATGTCGAACAGCTACTCCGCAGTAACTGCTGTAGCAGCTCTTTCCAAGGGATGGTTCCCTCGCCTATGGGGAGATGCTGGTCGTAATCCCCCTTGTTGTCGTGGAGGTGCGCGTGAACCACGAGGTCTTTAAAGACCTTTGGAAAGACCAGGACCTCTCCAGAGGTGTGGGCATGCCCTACATCTAAGGCTATTTTAAGGGGGTAGGCTAGCAGTTCTTGCAGTTTCTTGAAAGCATTCACCGTGGTGAAGGGCGTAGGCACACCTTTAGGCAGGTTTTCTACGGCTAGTGTGAAACCTAAATTTTCCGCCTCTCTGTAAAGCTGGTTGAGGAAGGAAACGGTGTTTTCCCAGACTAGGCTGGGCTTGAAGTGGTTTAGAGCCGTGTGAAGTCCGGGATGAACGACAACGGTGCCGCATTCGAGCTTGTGGGCGTATTGGAGGCTTCTGAACATTATCCGCTTTATGGCTCCTCTGAGAGTGGGGTTAGCTGTGGCAATATTGATATCGGTGAAGGGGCAGTGAAGAGTATACTCTAAGCGGTGAGACTCCCTTAACTCTTGAAGAAATTGGAGCTTGCGCTGGTTTAGTCGGTGGTTCCAATCGGCGGCTATCTCCACCACTTTGATGGGAGGCAGCTTCTCCAATAGATGCGGGAGCAAGGTGAGAGGTTTTTCTAGGAAGCTGAGGGTTGAGAAACCTATTTTCAAAGCTCATCCACCGGGACGCCCTTTACGGTTCGAGGCGCAAGCCAATTTATGAGTTTCCGAGAGTCCTCTGTTTCCACGTAGAAGGCAATGGGCCCAAGAGGGGATTCGCGGGTGGGCTGGCAGAAAGTGACCCTGCCTACATATGCTGCTTGCTTGTGGAGGTAGAAGACTACGTGGCGCTCATCCTTGCGGGATAGCATGATCTTTCTAGCCGCATCTAGGATGCGCTCTCGCCGTAGAAGCTCGCGGAGCTTCTGAAGAGATTCTTCATCGCCCTCGGCCACGAGATACGTTTGACTGCCCCGCTGCTCCTTCTTTAACTCTTTGAACTCGAAGACGTTGCTAATGGCCTGAATGACCTTGCCTTCATCCTCCGTGGGACGAACTTCGGCTTCCACAGTCACCTTGGCTTTAACCATGAAGCAGCCCCTCTAAGATCTTACGTGAAGCGGCATATAGCTCATCTATGGAGCCCTCGTTAACCACCATGATGTCGGCTAGTGCGATAACGCTGCCCAAGCCCACTTTCAGCTCTCGGAGATCTCTCTCCTTGAACTGAGACCAATCCTTGGGGTCATCTGGGCGCCCTCTCGCTACAAGCCGCTCGAACCTTGTTCGAGGGGAGGCATGGATAGCCACTAAGTGAAGCTGGTTACAATGCTTTTTGAAGTATTCAAGCTCTTCTAAGCTGCGCACCCCCTCTATCACAACTACCTTGGAGCCCTCGGGAAGGAGATCTAAGCACCTCTTAGCCACCGCTTCCGGGCCTTCCTCTCTTCTAAGCTCCAGCATGAGGGCACCAAGGGTTTCAGGGGTTTGGGGGATGCCTCTCTTTGAGGCCTCCACACGCACTGCATCGCCCATCGTGATGACGGGAATAGAGAACTCCTTGGCGATAGAGGCGAAAACAGATTTGCCAGCACCGGGCATTCCAGCCACACAGATAATTTTCAAGCCCATCCATGGTACCTCGCGGCAGCACTTCGCGAGGGAGGGTGAACACGCAAGAGTTAATAGAACTTTTGCCCCTAGCGGTTTCCGGTGCCGACCTTGGAGTTGATAAGAGCCTTCATAGCAGTTGACGTTGAAGCCCCCGAAGTTTTGGAGAAGATTATTAGAGTGCAGCAGGACCTTGCAGCGGTAGGAGCCGATCTAAAGCTGGTGGAGCCAGAGAACCTCCATTTCACTATACAGTTCCTAGGGAACATCACCCCAGCCATGGTGGACATGGTGCACAAGGCCATGAGAGAGGTGAGAGCCGAGCCTTTCACGGTAACTTTAGGTGGCGTCGGAGCTTTTCCAGCCGTGAGGAACGCTAGGGTTTTGTGGATCGGCGCTCTGAGGGGCGGTGAGAAGCTCTACGAGATTTACAGGCAGCTGGAGCCCAAGCTGAGGAAGCTGGGCTTCAGACCTGACAAGGAGTTTACACCACATCTCACGATTGCGAGGGTGAAAAGCGGGAGGGCAAGAGAAGCGCTAGCCCGCAAGATCATGGAACTCTCTAAGGTCGAGATAGGAGAAGTTGAGGTAGCCAGCGTTAGATTGAAGAAGAGCACTTTAACGCCTAGGGGGCCGATCTACGAGACTTTGAGGGAAGTGACCTTCAAGTGACCAGCCTCAGCGAAATAAAGCGAGAAGTGCTCAAGAAGGTTAAGCCTACTCGGGGAGAGGAGCAGCGGGTCTGGAGAGTGGTGAATAGGGTTGTTGAAAAAGCTGAGGAAGCAGCTCGCGAACTCGGCGTAGAGGCACTGATTGAAGTGGAGGGGTCCATCGCTAAGGGCACATGGATTAGAGGGGATAGAGATCTTGACGTCTTCATCATTCTACCAAGAGAGATGGGGAGAGAGTCGCTGAAAACCGTTGGCTTAGAAATAGCTAGGAGGGCAGCTGGGGAGAAGTGGCTTGAGAGCTATGCAGAGCACCCCTACATAGAGGCAGAAATAGAAGGCTTCAAGGTGGACATCGTCCCATGCCTAAGGGTTGAGAAAGCGGAGGAGAAGGCTACAGCGGTGGATAGAACGCCTTTCCACACCCGCTATGTGAAAGTACACCTAACAGAGGAGCAGAAGGACGAGGTGCGAGTGCTCAAGCAGTTCTTGAAGGGCATCGGAGCTTACGGCGCCGAGATCAAGGTTGGAGGCTTCTCAGGGTATCTCTGTGAACTCCTAGTCATAAAGTATGGCTCCTTTGAGAGGCTAGTGGAGGAGGTCGCCGATTGGAAGCCCCCAGTCGTTATAGACATAGAGGGACATTATGATAGCCCTAGAAAGGCTGTGCAAGTATTTGAAGCACCTCTCATCGTTGTGGATCCAGTCGATAGGAGGAGAAACGTGGCTGCAGCTCTCACAGAGGAGAAACTTTGCACCTGCATAGCAGCCTCCAGGAGGCTGTTAGAGAAACCATCCCTCAACTTCTTCTGGCCTCCTCCAAGGAAAATTCCATTTCAGGAGCTCATCAAGATGGTGGAAGATAGGGGAAGCCATCTAGCAGCTCTGAGGACGGGATGTCCGAGAGTGGCGTCGGAAGTGCTTTGGGGACAGCTGAAG
>JAGHCH010000003.1 GCA_021160575.1 Thermoproteota archaeon
ACATCCTTGTCGGGGTCTGCCTGCGCGATCATTGTTGATATCTCGTAGTTTAAGGCTAGTTCTCTTTGTGGCTGTGGTTTGGCGAGTAGCTTTATAATGCGTTCTCTTGTGAGTCTCTTGTAGAGTTCGATGATTTTTGGCTGCTTTATGTGTTTTAGGTTTAGGGCTTCGCTGTATGCCTGCCTAGGGCTTGCTGAGAGTGCTCGGAGCGGCGTCTCTACTGTTTTGCCGTGGATTTTAAGCTGTTTTCTTTTTGCTAGCTGGTAGTAGTCGTCGCTGTTGAGTGTACGTACTTTGAGGGCCATTATCTTCTCCAACTAGTTTCTTGGTCTGAGGGTGTTAAATGTTTATAACTGCTTTCCATTGCTGTAGAGTTGGTGGTGCTTCTTGCACAGTGTAGGTGGGTTTTCGCCGATTGAATCTATGGTCCTAGCGGTTCTCTACGCGGCGGGCGGTAGGATTAAGGGAAGGCTTTGGCTTCAGAAAGCGTTGTTTAAGCTTGCTGAGTTTTTTGAGGAGTTGTCTGAGGATCTTGATTTTGAAGCTTACAGCTATGGACCTTTTAGCGAGGCGGTCTTGGAGGTTGAGGAGGCTTTGGAGTCTTCTGGGCTGATTCAACGCAGTGATGAGGGGCTTTTTCTCACACGCAGCGGCTTTAAAGCTGCTGAGCATGTTTGGAGGGATCTTGACTCGAAGTCCAGGGATGTGATTAGGCGTGTGGTGGAGTTTATGGTGAGTTTGAGTAAAGATGAACTTCTATTGTATGTCTATGCTACTAGACCTGAATATGCTGTGGAGAGCAAGATGCGGGAGCGGGTTTTGTCTAGGAGGTTAGATATTGCTTTGCGCATGCTTAGGAGCGGGAAGGTTTCTCTGGAGCTTGCTGCCAAGTTGGCTGGCATCTCTGTAGCTGAGATGCTTGAAATCGTTAAGCGTCATGGAGTTAAGCCCTATCGCCTGCACTTGAAGGATCTTGAGCTTTAGGGATTTGAAGATGCAGCTTTTTCTCGATACCTCCGTTATCGTAATTCTCTGGCAGACCAGTCTGCTGGATAAGCTTCGAGCTTTGAGCAGGTTGACTGGTGTTTCCATTGCTGTTACTCCTCAAGTTCTAGGAGAGCTTGCTAAGGGTCCTCCTGCTAACTTGGAAGCTGTTCGCAGAGCATGCCGCGAGGGATGGATGCATGTGTTATCTCCAGGGGAAGGGCTCATTGAAGAGCTTCAATTGATGTTTCCCAATTTAGGAGAGGGTGAACTAAGCGTCATTGCCTGTGTGAAAACATCGATGGGTGCGGTGGCTATCTTAGATGATGAGCGAGCTCGGCGCGCAGCCGATGAGCTTGGTCTTGCTTATCATGGAACGCTGTGGCTTGTAATGAAGATGAAGCGGTCTGGTCTACTGTCTAGGCAAGAGGCACTCAAAGTTGTTGAGGAGCTGGTGTTGCATCATTTCTATGTTTCTGAGGAAATTATGGTGCAGGTGGTCTCCTCTATTGAACGAGACTGCTGAGAAATAGCTGGTAGAATGATTTTGTCAGCTTTTCTGTAGTGTCTCTAAGCTTATTCCTAGGGCTTTACCTATGCGTAATCTAGTGCAGTTCTCTCAGTGCTTAATGGCTTCTTGATGTGCTGTTCTATAACTTCTGGTCTTCTGAAGGGTACACGGGTTCAAAGATTACTAGTATGAGAGATGATCGATATTTTCTCATGGCTTCCGCCACTATATCTTAACATATTTTTGAGGATTGCATTGAGAAGTTTGGCGATGAACCTTAGGTGTTGATAGAGGTGTTGGGTGTTCTTATGGATCGCGTTTCAGGGACTGATGTTGGAGGGTGATGACTTCCTCCAGTTTAGCTGCTTCCTCTTCGGAGAGCACTCCAACTAAGTGCCATAGGCTGCTTCTCGAAGTTAGCCTCAGAATGACGTCGGAGAAGCTTTCTCCCCCCTCTTTTAAGGGCTTTCAACCTCCGATAGGCTTCCTCGGAGATGGATATGGTTCTCGTCGGCATATGCGTATGCGTACATGCACAGACTAAAAAACTTAGCCTTCTCTTAAAAGAAGCTGAGCCAGCCTCTAACAGCACGAAAACTTGGATGCATCTCTCGATCTTTCTAGGGCTTCTCCAGCACCAGCTGCGCTATATCAAGGTTCAAAGCGTTGAAAAGCGGCTGCTCTCCTTTGGGCTGGCTACCTGGCTTACTTCTATCAAGGCTTTGATCAAACTAGACTATTACGCTGAGGAATAGTGGCAGTGCTTCTCGGTCTAGTATCATCACCTTTTTCGGATAACGCCTATGAGGTTTCCCAGCCTTGACTTCAATTTTCAAGTCTCTAGCTATGCAGTCCACCTCGTAGCTATCCCTGTAGTAGTATACGGCTCCAAACCTCCTCTGAAGATGGGCTTGCACCACCCATTCGTAGAGAGCTGCTTCAAGGGGCTTCTCGTCAACCCAGAGTGCCAAGGTTCTAGCTGCGAAGGGATCTAAGAAAAAGAACTTCCTCTCCTTCCTCCACTTAATGGCATCGCTTCTGTAGAGGGCTTCATCTAAGATGAGCAGCCTCTTCAAGAGTTCTACATACTCTTGGACGGTTTTATAGGAGATTCCTATTTCCCTTCCTATGGCTAGGTAGGGTGTTGGTGAAGGCGCTTTTCTGATGATGGCCGCGATAACCTCCTTGGTGAGCTGGAGGCTGCGCCCTGCTCGGAGGATTTCGCCTTCGAAGGCGGCGATGAATTGCTCTTCAGCTGATGGATGGCTGTTTATGGAGAGCGGGTATCCTCCAGCTTCTAAGTACCTATTGAACAGCTCCCTGATAGTGCTCTCCAGGGGCAGTAGCCTACGCATATCCTTCTCGAGGTCTCCAGTGGCTTCCACTTGGACTCCATGGACTTCAAGGAATTCTCTGAAGCTTAGGGGATAGACGCATATGGTTCTCCCCTCCCCCCTTCTGCCTGGAAACAGCTCCGTCTCTCCTCTCAGCCTCAAAGATGAGGATCCCGTAACGGTTACCACATCCTTTTCGAAGGCTCCTAGATCGATGAATCCCTTGAGAATCCTCCACCACTCTGGGACGCTGGTGATCTCATCGAGGAAGATGTATGATGTGGCGAGCCCTTTAGACCTCTTGAACTCCATATATGTCTCTAGCAGTTTCCTTAAGGCGTGGATGTCTGGGAGGAAGTCGCAGTTGAAGTAGAAGACGCTCTCCGGGGGGTTCTGCTCCACGAGCTGCTGTATTAGTAGCTTGATCCCCGTGGTCTTGCCCACCTGCCTAGAACCAGTGATAATATTGAAGGAGAAGGGAGTCAAGCTGATTTCATGAATCCACTTGGGCACCCAGCGGATGCGCTGAGACCTCCACGCATTGATCGTGATGTCCTCCCTGCCAAACCACCAGGGGTTATGCTTCTCTATCAGCTCATGCATGTTAGAATTTTGGATTCTAATTCCTTATAAACATTTAGAAGTATAGATTCTAAAACTTCATTACGTCACCGCTTCTCATCGGCGCTTGTTGGAGCCCTCCCCTTAAAGTTTTCAGCGGGATATCTCTCCCTATCTCTTTGAAGCTTCTCTGCTACAAGCTGGGAAACATCAAAGTTCAGAACGTTGGCGAGGCAGAGAAGGTAGATCTGAATGTCCGCTAATTCTTCCCCTATCTTGGAGCGAGCTACAGGATTTCTTGCAAGCCTCCATACCTCCCTCTGAGAGAGCCACTGGAAGAGTTCGAGGAGCTCAGCGGCTTCCAAGCAGATGGATATCGCTAAGTCCTTAGGGTTATGAAACTTCCTCCACTTTCGCTCGTGAACAAACTTCTCAACCTCACGGCGGAGATCTGCCACTGTGGTCTTCTCATCTACCATATTTCTCAAAGCCCCCATCGAAGAAGATCTCAGGGGAGCCTCTTAACGGTTCTCAAAGAAAGAGGGGATGGAGGGGTGGGACAATCCTGACTACTCGAGCTCTTCAAGGATTTCCTGCACCTTGTCCACGAGGTTCTTGGCGTTGTCTAGGAACTTCTCGGCAGCTTCCGGCAGCTTATCTGCGATTTTCTCAAGTGCCTTGTCTACTAGATCCTCGGCGTTATTTAGGAGTTCCTCGGCTTGCTTCAGCTTAGCTAGGGCCACCGGATTCTTCTTGAATTCCTCCTTCAGCTCCTCAACCTTCTCCTTCAAGTTCTCGATCTTCTCCTTCAGCTCCCCCGCCCTATCCTTAAGCTCATTGAGCTCCTCCTCAGCAGTTTCTCCAGATTTCCCAGCCTTCTCAATTTCATCCACCAGCTCATCCACTTGGCTGAGTAGGCTTGACGCCTTCTGGAGAAGCTCCTCAGCTGCTGTGAAGTTGCCCTGAGCCACGGCTTCCTGGGCTTCGCTGAGCATGGTTGACGCTCTACTGAGCAGCTGCTCAGCCTCCTCTATCAAGTCCGCTGCAGCGCCGAACTCCTCCTTCAGCTCCTCAAGCAGCTCCTTTAGGTCGCTGCACTCCTTCAGCTTCTCCTCGATCTCCTCTAGGATCTCCTCAGCCTTCTCAGCCGCTTTCTCGGCAGCCTCCTCAAGGTGCTCCAAGAGCTCCTCAGCGTTGCCTAGCAGCCCTGCAATCTGCTCCATTATGTCATCCACCTGCTCCAGCAGCTCCTCCACGGCTGTAAAGTTCCCTAATGCCACAGCCTCTTGAGCAGCCTTCAGCAGCTTCTCCGCTTTCTCCGCAAGCTCATCCGCCATCTCCAGCAGCTGGAGTGCCTCACTGCTGTTGAGCTGCTCTGCCCTCTCCCTCAGCTCGCTCAGCTCCTCAGTCTTGAGCTCGGAGAGCTCCTCCAGCTTCTCAGAGATCTCCTCGAGGTAGCTTTCAGCCCCCTCCTTCAGCTTCCCTTCCTTCTCCAGTAGGTGCTCCACTTGGCTCAGCAGCTCTTCAGCGTGCTTGACAGCTATTCTAGCCGCTGCTAGTAACTTCATGGCGTTTCCAACGTCGCTCTCCTCGATGGCTTCCTCAGCCTTCTCCAGAGCTGCAGAGGCGTTTTCTAGGAGGGAGCCCACCTTGTCTAGCAGTTGCTCGAGCTTTGCCTCAGTGACGTTGGCGATCAGCTCTCTGAGCAGCGCCGCTCTCTCAGCTAGCTCCTTCACCTTCTCCAAGAGATCCTCAAGCTCCTCCTCAGCCTTGCTCACAGCCACTTGCTTGGTCACGTTGACAGCTTCCGCTGCCTTCTCCAGCTTAACCATGACAACCTTCTCAGCCACAGTGGTTAAGATAACCGCTGTTCTCTGCAGGTTCTCCATTGCTCTTTCAAGCGCTTCAATAGCGTGCTCAGAGGCGTTAACAGCCTTCAGCTTCTCCTCTACAGCCTCCAAGATCTTCACGGTGACATTGATGTTCACAACAGCTCTAGAAATGGCCTCTGCGGCTGATTCATTGCCCTTAACCGGGCATTCAAGCAGTGCTGCAGCGGCATCCTCCACCAACTCGCAGGCTTTGACAGCTCTAGCAGCCTCAATTCTCTTGACAACCTTTACAGCCAGCTTCTTGGCTTCCTCTACCTTCCCTTCTTTAGCTAGGCTAGCCAGCTCTAAGGCCTTCTCAGCTGCAGAGAAGTTACCAAGCTGCTCTGCCACTTGAGCAGCAGCCTTCAGAACTGCTTCTAGCTTGGCGGCCTCCACCTTCGTAGCGTTCAACACCACCTTGGCTTCAACAGCTGCAGCCAGCTGCTTTAAAACCTCCTTTGCTTCATCAACCATTTCAGCCAGCTTCTCAGGATTGCTGGCTAAGCTTTCAACATCAACGCTGATGATCTTCTCAACCTTGACGGCAAGCTCGCCTTCAAGCTCGATCGTGGCTGCAGCTCTGGAGATCACCGTCTGATAAGCCTTGAACACCTCGATGGACTTCTCTACATCTATGGAGAGCTGAGGAGCCGCTACTGGCTTCGCCAGCACTGGACCCGCTGCTCCGATGAGCATCATCAACGCCAGCAGCAGAGCTACGCCCTGCTTCACCATAAAGCCTTCAACCTCCCGTCATAAACTCCCTTTCCCATCCCTTTTTAGGAACCCTTCCATCAACTATGAGGAACAGCCGTTCCACCTAGGTGAAACCACCTTCAGCTCTTCCTGAGGAGCCTCACCTTATTGACCGTGCCCACGCGCTCCACGGTCACAAAGCCCATCTTTTCAAGCCTCTTCACATGCCTCCAAATAGTGGTCTTGGGCAGGTTGAGATCTCTATACAGCTCGCTCTGCAGCACCTCGCCGCCACCTTCTTCAAGCCTCTTCAAAATCGCTCTATCCACATCGTCCATCTCACCGGCCTTCAAGGCCTTGGTGGGGGCTCTCCCCTTAGCGATGGCCACTGCAGCGCCCACGACCGCTATGACAGCCACCGCCCCAGCAATCACCCACCAAGGAATCTCAAAGGCTTGCTTAGGAGAGGGAGGTGGTGGAGGAGCTTCCTCCGAGACCTGGGTGGGCGTGAAGGCTATGGTTGCCGGGCCTCTAAAGGTGATCACCAGCACATCGTCCTTGAGTTCCGTTTTCACGATCTCCTCAGGAAGGGAGAGCAGCACCACTCCCTGCATTACCCTCAGCTTAGCCAGAGCGGTGGAGGTGAAGTTGAACGCCAGCTTACCGCCAGCGAGAGTGGTGTTGGCCACATACTTTATGATGGCTACTCCGCTGGTGTTGGAGGGTACCACCACCATATTCTCATGGTAGATCGGGGGAACAGTCCTGCCATCCACTGTTGCAACTATGGTGGCTGGCATAGGCTTCACTGGGCATTCAAAGCTGTTAAGCCTAGGAGTTACCTCAGCAGACATCTCCACATAGACAACGCCATCGCTGTCAATGGTTACCACAATCCCCGCCTCTCCAGCAGCCACTGCTCCGAGGAGAACTGCGAGAAGAAGCCACGGTAGGGTAAGAGCGATCCAAGTCCTTCCCCTCATAGCTCCCCCTCGCACGGCTAAGCTGTGGACAGCGCAGGCAGTAGAGCCTCAAGCAGCTCCTCAAAGCATCTTCAAGGCGCCGCCCTCCTTTTAAGCCTTTCATAACCCAACGGCAGCGTCTTCTAGCAGCACTTAAATACCTCCGACCCCCTCTCTACTGCAGCGATCAGCTATGCCCATCCACAAGGAATGCGCCTTCTATTCAGATGGAGTGTGCCTTCTCCACGGAGTCCGCGTTGATCCGGAGGGGCAAGCATGCCCACACTTCAAGCCCAGAGAAGAGACGGTAGCCGCTACCACGCAGCAGCTCCTTAGCAGAGAGCGCCTGGTGAGGCCTATGCCTCCAAGGTGGAGGCGAGGTAGAAGGAGGAGATTCCGTAGATACGGCTCTCAATGGTGGTAGCGCCGTCAAAGCCTCGCGCTCCTAACGTTGTGCACGTGGACGTGCTCTCCCCGCTTAATGTCTCTAGTGGCAATGCCGATGACCTCCCCATACTTGATTACTTGTTCACCCTTCTTTATCTCCGCTAGAGCAAACTTGTGGCCGAAGGGAACATCGCTGAGCAGCTGTACCACGAGAACTTCCCCTCCAGAGGTCACCTCTACCTCCTCTCCAACCTTGAGATCCCTCAGGGCGACGGCCACGTTGTCTCTAGGGTTTAATACCATGGCGGCACGCTTCATTTCAACTCCCCCCTAGAGGATAGGTCCCTCCACGTAGATTTCCACAGCTCCCTGGCAGCCAGCCAACTCTGCTCTGCAAGGCTTCCCCGAAGCCACCGCTAAAACCTCCTCCAAGACCCGCCTACCAGCCTCTTCAATGCTCTCCACCCCCTCAATGATTCCGCTGACGTCGACATCTATGTGGCTTCGCAGTTTCTTACAGGTCTCCGGGTTGCCGCACACCTTCACCACCGGAACCACTGGAAAGCCCTGAACAGCTCCACGCCCAGTGGTGAACACTATCACTTGAGCACCACAGGCAGCAAACCCGGTCATGGCTTCAGGCTCTCTACCCGGCGTATCCATGAAGTAAAGCCCCGGCTTCGCTGGCTTCTCACCATACTCCAGCACCCCAGCTAGAGGTCTAGACCCCGCCTTAGCTATAGCTCCCAGCGACTTCTCCTCAAGAGTTGTGATTCCACCCCTAATGTTCCCTGGAGTGGGCTGCCCACCTCTGATGTCGACCCCCACAGCCTTCGCTCTCTCCTCAAGCCTATGAACGGTCTTCAACAGCTTCTCAGCAACTTCTCGACTGGCTGCACGCTTCGCCAAGAGGTGTTCAGCGCCTATAATCTCGGTGGTCTCTCCAAACACCACTGTTGCTCCTTCATCAACTAGGATATCGACGGCAGCTCCCACAGCCGGATTTGAAGCAATGCCGGAGGTAGCATCTGAAGCTCCGCACTTCACAGCCACCGTCAGCTTAGAGATATCCACTGGCTCCCTACTCCAGTCCTTCACTTCAAGGAGTAGGTTGTGGCCGGCGTTGATGCACTCCCTCAACGCCTCCAAGTAGCCTCCACAGCTCTGCACATCAACAGCCTCCACCGGCTTACTGCCCCTAACAGCTGAGGCAAGCCCCTCAGCGCTGACCCCTTCACAGCCCATTCCAACCACGAGAACAGCTGCAACATTCGGGTTGAGGCAGAGGTTTGTGAGAACCCTCATGCAGCGCCTCAAATCCACTGGAGGCTGGCAGCACCCCTGATGGTGGGGGAGAGCAGCCGCCATCGAAAGCTGACGCGCAGCTTCAACAGCCAAGTCAGCTACACAGCCAACTGTAGGCACCACCGCCAAGTAGTTTCGAACACCAAAACTCTCGTCACCACGCCTAAAGCCTAAAAACTCCAAAGTGGGAACACCCTCCAAAGGGTCTTTAAACACACGCTTAAAGAAAGAGAAGATTTCACTTCCCTCTTAAGCGCTTGGCACATCCTCCCTAAATCTTAGTTGAAACAGCTAGAGCAACGATCACTATCACCACTCCCACCAAGGGGTTTCCCATCGGTGTGAGAAGCTCTGCAACCACTCCTCCAGCAAAGGACCCGGCGATTGAAGCCACAGAGATCACCGATCCAAGAAAGCCTGTGGCTGTAGCTCTCTCGAGGGGGCTCCTCCTGATGAGGTAGATCAAGGAGCCCACGTAGAGGAAGCCCCATGCAAAGCCCAATGCAACTTGAGCTGGAACTATCTGGAGGTAGCTGTGAGCCAGCCAGTAGGCGGTGAAGACCAGAGCTGAGAGAGCTATACCTCCTCGCACGAGCATCTTCTCCCAGCCCTTCTCGGCGAGGTAGCCTGCCAAGCTCATCGAAACCACTTGGAAGCCGGAGTTGATCGCGTAGAGCACGCCAATCCAGAACTTGGAGGCTCCAAGCATCGCCAGCAGAATCGGGAAAACAGCCCAGATGTTGCATGCTGCAAAGTGCCTCAAGAAGTAGGCTGTGTAGAGCCACTGCCCCCGCCTAAACACCCTCCAAGCCTCAACCCTCCTGCGCTCAGCTATAACCCTCCTCTCCTCCATGAAGAGGCTGCAGAGGAAGGCTGCAGCAAAGAATAAGGCTGCAGCCATGAAGATCCAGTGGAACTCCCCTAGAACCCCAGCCATCACGCAGCCTATCAGCCACCCCACCCCGCCCATAGCGTTTAGAAAGCCCACAAACCTCTCATAGTTGCTGGAGGACGACACGTAAGCCACCAAGGGGTAGAGCATGGCTCCAAAGCACATCCCCGCCAGCAGCCTCACAGCCAGCAGAGAGATGAAGTTGTGAGCTAAAGTGTGAGCCGCCAAAACAAGGGCTGAGCAGCCGCAGCTGGCTACGATGAAAATTTTCCTCCTCCCAACGGTGTCGGAGAGCCAGCCGAAGAAGCTGCTAGCCAGCACGCTTCCCAGCTGATAGGCGGCTACAACCAAGCCGATCTCCACATAGGAGAGCCCCAGCTCCAACCCCAGCAAAGGGATGAAGATCCAGCCCATCAAGTCTCCAGCCCTAGAGAGCAGCGAAACACTGTAGGTAGCCCTCACAGCCTTCACCGCTGAAACCCCCTCAGCGCCAGCTGCACTCCACAGTAGCCCGCTCTAGCTCATGGAGAAGAGCACCTACAAGAAGAGCAGCTCCTCCAAATAAGCCTTATACCACAAGCTACCTCCAAACGCCGGAGAAGAGCAAGCACCACAGAGCAGCAGCCAACACCACCAATGACATTGAAACCCGGTAAGCCATCTCAACACCAGCAAGAGAAAGCTCCAACCCCATGAAAACAGCCTCCAAGAGCAGCAGAGCCCCTGCAGCCGCACCCACCACCAAGGAAAACCTCCACAACGAGAGCCTCCCACCCTCCACCACCCTGCCATCCACAGCAGCCAAGCCTCCAAGAACACCAGCCACACCGCTCACTCTAAACCACATGAAAAGCCTCCCAGCAACCCCGAAAACTATAACCAGAGACGCTGAAAGCCACAAAGCCCCCGCAGCAAGCTCAAACACCACCAGCCAACTCAAGATACTCAAAGCCCGATCCAAACCATCGCCCACCAAGAAGCTTGAAGCAGCAAAAGAGAGGAAGAGCGCAGACATCAGCCGGGTTTCTTCGGCTGATGTCTGCGCTCTTCCTCTCTTTTGCTGCTTCAAGCTTCTTGGTGGGCGATGGTTTGGATCGGGCTTTGAGTATCTTGAGTTGG
>JAGHCH010000006.1 GCA_021160575.1 Thermoproteota archaeon
ATCCGACGCATCCACCACTAGAGTACAGATTGGCGAAATTAGCAAGTAATGTTTCTCGAGAGAACGAGTAAACAGGGACTATTCTTCTCATTTTTACTCATCATTTAACATAGCTCTTAAGTTAACGTAGACTAATGAAGTGTAATATTGCAGCAATTGATTAAGTTAAAAGTTGAGAATTAAACATAACTTTGATTGCACAGTATTATTGTGAATCGCGGCATTAAGAATGCAAGAACGGATCTACTACACAACAAATCAGTTCTCATAGAAAAGCTTAAGGAATAAGTGTTTAGTAGCAAGGAGATCGCACCTGGACTACGTACACATGTAGCCATGATTGCTAGCAGCACCGCGCTCTAACTCTTCAATCATAATTTTTCAATGCTGCTTCTGTCGAACAGAACGAAGTGGAAGCAATTTAAATGGCGCCGGGGGCGGGATTTGAACCCGCGCGGCCCAACGGACCAAGGGCTTAGCAAGCCCTCCCCCTGCCAGGCTAGGGTACCCCGGCGCTTCTATCCATGCACTTTGCTGAACTGGTATTTGTTGTTTGTGAGGGGAGTTTTTATGGGCCGCCGCGGCCCCCCGAGGGTGGATGGTTCCCCGCAGCCACGTCACCCTCTAGACGCCATACGCCCCGCTGCCCCCGCGAACGACGCCGTCTAGGCTTAGGGCCGCTCCCTCCCGGGCCTAACCCGGTTCGCCTAGCTAGCGGAGCCTCCCTCCCTACGGTAGAGAGGTACTCCGCTCCGACGCCCCCGCGGGACGAGGCTTCATCGACGTGCTAGAGGGGCGTGACTGCGGTTTCCCATCGCCCCTCAGGGTTGTCTGGCCCCGCCGTATTGCCCGTTTGCGGTTACAGGGGAGGGCAAGCCCCCCGGCCCTTCCCGCGGCGGCCCGTTTTTCTAGTTGTGCTCGGGGTTTATGTTTTTAGCTTAGCTGTTAGTGCTTGGAAGAGTTCGCAGACTCTGCAGAGTTCTCGTGTGGTGGGGGCTCCGCAGTTTTTGCAGTGGCGTATTTTGACTCGTTCGAGGATTGCGGGGTGTTCTTTTAGGAGGGCTGCTAGCTTGTCGGCTGATCTCACGATGCTAAATTTGACTCCGGGGTGTTTCTCCTCTAGGGTGTTGAGGATGTTTCGTACTTCGTCTCTCATGGAGACTCTTACGTAGGGGCATTCTCTCTCGTAGAATTGGGCTCCTTTGAGGTAGGCGTAGAGGGCTACTTCGTTTTCGGGGATGTTTCTTAGGGGTTTGACTCTTGGTATGAGTCCGGCGCTTCTCTTGTCGTAGAGGACTGTTCTAATTGCTAGGCGGATGAGGTTTCCTCTGATGAGGTTCATGAAGACTGTTTGGGCTTCGTCGTCTAGGTTGTGTCCTACTGCGACTTTGCTGGCGTTGAGTTCTCTTGCTAGGTCGTTTATGGCGCGTCTTCTGAGGGTTCCGCAGAAGGTGCACATGTTGAACTCTAGGCCTTTCTCCATGGATTTTCTGTGTATTTCGTCTAGGCTCATTCCGAAGATTTCTTTGAAGCTTGAGGTGTAGAGGGGGGCTTCGGCTATTTCAGCTATTCGCTTTACGAGCTGTAGTGCTTCTTCTCTATAACCGCCTATGCCTTCGTCGATGAAGATGGCTACTAGGTCTAGCTTGAATCTCTTGGCGATCTTCCTCATTACTTGTGCGAGGGCGTAACTGTCTTTACCTCCGGAGATGGCGAGGGCTACTCGTTCGCCTTCTTTGAAGAGCTGCTCTCTCTTCACGTATCTCCAGACGAGGCCTTCGATGTTTTTTGTGAAGCACTGCTGGCAGAGCTTTTCTCCGGAGTATCTTCTGAAGTAGAAGCTCTTCCTCTTGCTGCAGTGGGTGCAGAGGGGGGGCTCCATCGCTTTTTCTCACCTTAGCAGTGAGATGTTGGGGAATACTACAGCGGTTAGCATGAGGTTTCCTAAGAGGAGCATCACTGCGTAGGCTCTAGCTATGTTGAGGGCTAGCCTTTTTCTGCCTTCATCCTTTAGCGCTCTCTCGATTAGGGTGGCGGCTACCTTTTCTCCGTCTAGCATGGGGATGGGGAGCATGTTGATGATTGCTACGCTCAGTGAGATGATGTAGAGCCACCGCATTGCTCCGTAGAGGTGGAGGGGGAGGTCCCTAGGCATCCAGGGATGTAATGGCTTGAAGTAGGGGAAGAGGTTCTTCACGCCGAGGAAGGCTCTACCCTTTATTAGGGGGTGCTCTCCCAGCACCACCGAGGCTGTTAGGACTTGATCTCCTCTGAGAATCTCCATAGTGGTGGCTTCTCCGGGCTTTAGCTCTGATAGCTTGTTCCATAGATCTGCTATGTTGTTGACCCGCTCTCCAGCGATGGCTAAGATCACGTCCCCAGGCTTGAGGATGCCTTGGCTGGGGCCTCCGTCAACTATTCCTCCGATGTACACTCCGGAGGGTTCTGGGTTGTAGGCGAGAGCAATGAGAGCCCCGAAGTTTGCTAAGAGAAGCAGCACTATCAAGGCTGTGGCGAGGTTTGCGGCGGATCCAGCAGAGTATACCTTTAGTCTTGACTTGAAGCTAGCTTTGCTGAGGGTGTCCTCATCGACTTCAACAAAGCCTCCGGGGAAGATGGCAAGGAAGAGAATTCCGGCACTCTTTACTTTTATGCCCTCAGCTACTGCCGCTAATCCGTGGGCTAGCTCGTGGAGTACTAGGGTTAGTGCTATCGCTATTGCTAGGTAGCCTAGGGTTGCGGGGGTGAACTCAACGGTTATTCCGGGGAGGATGGGGGTTATTGCTTGAGCTTCCTCCGTTCTCCAAGCTAGAGCTACGAGGTTCTTCGTGAGGTAGAGGCAGGCGAAGCCCATTAAGCCTATACCTAGGCTGACAGCTACGAGGGCAAGGATCTTGAGGAGAAGCTTGAGCTTGGATCCAGCTCTGTCTAGCAGTTCGTTGAAGGCAGTGGTTTTCCACATTAGGAGAAGAGGGTAGACTTCTATTCCCTTGTTCTTCAACGTATCTTTATGTCTGTAGGCTATAGCCCAGGCTACAATGAAGGCGAGAAGCGCAGCCATGTAGAAGGTCCAGGCGCTTGACATTAAGCTGCCGCCGTTCTGATAAACGTGGATAGCCTAATATTAACTGTTGCTTGAGAGAGCCCTCCCTAGACATGAGAGAGGAGCGTGCCATGGAGCTTGGCAAAAAAGCCTATCCTCAGAGGAGATGAGCGGGAAGTCGTGTATAGTGCTGAGCATTGGCGCCTACTGCACGCCCTTAGAGAACGCGCCATCCTTATCATGCGCGCTCTTGAGAGGAGGGGGATTCCAAGCATCACTCATGGAAGTTTGGCTAGAGGTGATGTTACTCCTCAGAGTGATATAGATATTGTAATTCCTATGGTTATTCCAACGTTTAAAGTGGAGATGGTGATAGAGGAGCTGGGGCTCCCCATTATCTCCAAGAGGATAGTGCAAGCCACCCCGTTTCACGTGTTGAAGGCACACATAGAGCTTGAAGGAAACACCGTGGTTACAATACCGCTCACCCCTCTAACCTCTCGAGAGAGGGAGTTCTACAAGTTTGGAGGCGAAGTCGCCCTCAGGGACTTAGAGAAGGGCAGAAGGGTGCCAGGAGTAGATAAGCGGCTAATGCTCATAGTGCCGAGCCCTCAAGGGCATAGGGAGCGCCCCATCATCGGCATGGAGGAGGAAGCTGCGAGAACTGTGGGGGTTAGCCTTGACATCGTGAAGGAGAGGGTTAGAGTTCTAGTTAGAAGGGACACCATAGGGAGAACGGGGGTATATCTCAAAGAGGAAATTCCGCTTGACGAGAGCTTTGAAAATGCTCTGCGAAGGATAGCTGATAGAGATCCAGCGGTTAGGCGCCTAATGATGAGCAGAGGTTGCTACCCCTAATTTTAAATAGCTACACCCTCTTGAGGGGGCAGCTTGACTACCACCTTAAGCTCACTACTCCTTCTAGCCCTCATACTTTCCACGGTTATAGTGGGAAAGCCGTCGAATGAGACCTTTCCCAACCTTCTAGAAGAGTTCAAGAAGCAGCTTGATAAGTGGCGAGAAAACCTTGTTGAGATAGTAGAGTACTTGTATCATTCCTTAATAGAGTTCTTGAAGGCGGTAGGGCGCATGGTATACCTGACCCTAGGAATCGTGGGGTTCGTGCTGTGGACTACAGGTTTTTCACGGTACACTGGGCGTAGGCTGCTCTATGGTGCGATACTTCTAGCCTTTTTGATAGAGCTTCTAGTCCAGGCATAAGGGTAGCTGCAGCACTCATTACATAAACTGCGTTTTGTCAACTTTAGCAGAATCCGACAACAGCCGAAGAAGTGAGTGGTGGGCCCGCGGGGACTCGAACCCCGGATCACCGCCTCGTAAGGGCGGTATCATAGCCGCTAGACCACGGGCCCACATGTTGTGGATGTTTACTGGGGATTATTTTTAGCTTTCTCCCAGCTCTTTTTGCAACTGGTGCACTTTGTGTTCAAGAACCATGATTATCTTGGAGTTATCGTAATGTTGGAGCTGGGCATCGCATTGAGGGCATCTGAAGTTTACTTCCATGGCCTCCTCAAAGGTAAGCCGAATTTCCGGGTGGTTAGGACAGTGAAAGAACATGCTGCTCTTTTCATAATCCAGCCGTGATTTAAGCTTCTGCAGTACTGCTCTCTTCTTCATCTTAACTAGGATGTCAAGGTTTGTCCGGTTTAAGCTCCAGTAATACTTGAACCACCCTGCAGTCCGATCCCTAACTCTGCGATAAAAGACTAAGTTGTGCTCAAAGAGCGTGTAGAGAAGCTTTCTGACGTTATTGAGCTTTATTCCTGTCCGCGCCACAATCTGTTCATCCGTGATTTCGTGATTGTCTGAGAGAACCTCAACTACCTGCACTGCATCCTCTCCAGCTAGCTCTTGAACTACAACTTTGGCTGCTTCGTCGAGGGGCAAGGCGGATGTCACACCTAATTACTACGGTGACACTGCGAGATTAAAGATTTCTTAATGTCCAAGATATTCCACTCTCTTCCCACGGGGGGTTGGCACTACTCGAATCTTGGCGCCTTTAAAGGAGAGGTTAACCCAGCGGCCCTCACTCAACCTATCAAGGAAGATAGCGAGTGCAGCCACCTCAGAGTGGGGCTGATTTCCTATGGCTACGTTGTAGTCTGCCTTCTCGAAAGCCCATAGAGGAACTTTTTCAGCCCCAACCACGACGAGCATTCCAGTTCTTCTTCTCTGCTTTATGGATGGAAGGACTTCGTGTATCGGTAATCCATACATTGTGAGGTGCACTATCAGCCAACCCTTCTGCTTATAACAGTCAACAAGCTTCTCCGGAGAAGCTGTGAACTCCACCCAGAAAGGACCGCCCCACTTCTCTGTGAGTTTAGCCACAGTTTCTGTCACAGAAGGGTCGTAATCACCAGCTATGAAAACGCCTTGAGCGCCGAAGGCTCTAGCTACTAGGCATACGTGGGTGGTAACCCGCTTATCTCTTGGAACTCTATGCCCTAGCCTTAAAACTATGACAGAACAGGGATACACGTCGCTCATGCCGGCGTTTTCACCGCCTCTACCTTGGCTCCCAGACTAGTAAGCTTACTTAGGAGGGAGGAATATTCTCTAGCAGGAACTCTAACAGTTAGCTGAAGAGAATCTCTGCCATTCATTCTCTCTATCACCATACCCTTAGATGAAACCTCATTTAAAACATCGAAGAAGTGAGCAGCGGTATAGGGCAGCTCAATTCTTACCACCGCTTGAGCCAGCTTCCCAACCATGGCGTCAACAAGGGACTGTAAACCCTCTCCAGTAGCCGCCGAAATTGGAACTCCCCGTTCACCGAGCAGCTCTTCAACAACATCGCGAACACAGCGGAGGTGAAGACCATCAACCAAGTCCACTTTATTTATAACAGGGAGAATGGACGCCTTAGAAACTCCTATTTCGCGTAGAGTATTGATGGAAGTCAGCGTTTTACGCTTAACTTCTGATAAGGAGTCGCTGGCATCTATAACAAGAAGAACCAAGTCGGCTAAAGCCACCTCTTCCAAGGTAGAGTAGAAGGCCTCCACGAGAAGATGAGGGAGCCGATCTATAAAGCCCACCGTGTCGACTACCGCTATCCGCAACCTGGTTAGTGGTGTTGCACGGATGGCGGTTGAAAGTGTTGTGAATAAGGAATTTTCTACACGTTTAGATTCTCCAGTTAAGAGGTTGAACAGCGTCGTTTTCCCAGCATTGGTGTAACCTGTTATGGCAACTACCATGAAGCCCCTTCTGCGCCTGCTCTCACGGTGAAGGGAGCGATGTCTCCTCGTTGAAAGGAGGAGCCTCTGAAGCTGGGTGATCCTGGACTTTATAGCCCTCTCATAGACGTCAACTTCATAGCGTCCTAGACCGTGGAAGCCAGGAAGCTCGCCCAGCTTAGCCAACCTTATCTTCTCCCTTATGATCGGAAGCTCATACTTCAGCTGAGCTAGCTCTATCTGGTACTTAGCCTCTCTAGTTCTCGCATGTTTCCAGAAGATCTCCAAGATTAGCTGAAAGCGGTCAATCACCTCCACATCAAAGAGCTTTGCAAGGTTGTACAGCTGAACTGGTTTGAGACTATTAGCAAAGATCACCTTGTCAACGGGGTTTTCGGCGAGAAATCCAGCTATCTCCCTAGCTTTTCCCAAACCGATGCAGTATCGAGGATCAGACGGCCTGGACTGAATAAAGGTGGCTACAACTTCATAGCCAGCAGTTTGAGCTAAAGCTTTGAGCTCCTCCATGGTTGAGGCTGAATTCCCATCTAGACGCTCTACGAGAACAGCACGCGGCACGGAGTTCACCCGTGGCGCTCCCGCTTCTCCCTTATCACCACTACGTCGCCAAGCGTTAATGGAGGAAGAACAGAACTACTTGCGCTGCTAGGTTCAAGGCTTTTAGGCTGTATGATCAAAGAGATCTTCAAAACTCTCTCCAACTTCCTAGCAAGTTCAAGAGTCGGCTCCATAGCGCCTTGCTCTAACCTTCTGATGACAGACTCTTTCTCACCCACCTTTTGCGCCAGCTCCTCCCTTGAAAAGCCCCAGCGCTCCCTTGCTGATCTTATGAGGTCGGGGTAATTGTCGACCAGCTCTGGAACTTCGAAGTTCTTGGGAAGGGACTTGACAGCAACTCTTCTAGGCTTGGGCCTAGGCGGAGGAGCTACCTTTACCGGAGTACCCATGTGTGCGCAATGAGGGCACACTGTTAAGATAGCTCGCTCCACCATTATCCTTATGGGGCGGCCAACTATCGGCCTACCACATACCTCACAGTTCACTAAGACCACCAAGAGATGCTAGCGTTTAATACGGCTGCTGCTACCTTACACTTTTGAGACAAGGTGTTTAAACTTGACGGAGTATGAGCAACGCTTTGGCATAGAGGACAAGGAGGCTCTGAGAGAGCAGCTCAGGAGATTGGAGCATAGGGTAGTCGTGCTAGAGGAAGCTAGAAGGCTTTGGGAAGCAGAGCGCGAGAGTCTTCTTGAAGAAATTAGAAGGCTAAGGAGAGAATTGGATAGCCTAAGTGCTCCCCCGCTCGTTGAAGCCTGCGTCACGGATCTCCTACCCGATGGTAGAGTAGTCGTAAAGAGCAGCACGGGGCCCAGCTTGGTGGTTCCGGTAGCTCCAACAGTCCCCGCCGAGAAACTCAGTGTAGGTGCAAGAGTGGCACTAAGCCAGAAAGGCTTCGCAGTTGTCGAGATTCTCCCTGATACCGTGGATCTCTATGTTAAGGCGATGGAGGTGACGGAAGCTCCTGAAGTCGCCTACAGCGACATAGGAGGGCTTGAACCGCAGATCCAAGAGATCAGAGAACTTGTCGAATTACCTCTTAAAGAGTCAAAGCTCTTCGAAAAGGTGGGAATTGACCCGCCTAAAGGAGTACTTCTTTACGGTCCTCCAGGATGCGGGAAGACCTTGTTAGCTAAAGCGGTAGCTCATGAAACTAAGGCGACCTTCATCAGAGTTGTCGGTTCGGAGCTTGTTCAGAAGTTTATAGGCGAGGGTGCTCGGCTGGTTAGGGAAATCTTCGCACTAGCGCGTAGGAAAGCACCAAGTATAGTGTTCATAGATGAATTAGACGCCATCGGCGGCAGAAGATTAGATGTAGCTACCAGCGGGGAACGGGAAGTGCACAGAACGCTCATGCAGCTTCTCAGCGAGATGGATGGCTTCAATCCTCGAGGAGACGTCAAGATCATAGGTGCAACTAATAGGATAGACATTCTAGATCCAGCGCTGTTACGCCCTGGAAGATTCGACAGAGTAATTGAAGTGCCGCTGCCTGATGAAACCGGGAGGAAAGAGATCTTCAAGATCCACACGCGTAGAATGAGCTTTTCAGAGGAAGTGGACATATCGCTGCTGGCCAAGTTAACTGAGGGAGCATCGGGAGCGGATATCAAGGCTATATGCACTGAGGCAGGTATGTGCGCTATAAGGGAGCGTCGAGAACATGTAGAAATGCGCGACTTTCTTAAGGCCATTGACAAGGTGTTAAGTAAGAGAAGCAAAACAACTGAGAAAACCTCAACTTATATCTAGAGGGAATTCAAAGTGCCCGTAGAGCCTCTTGAGCGTCTTAGAGCTGTCCTGCGCTATCAGTATGGAGAAGCAGCAGAGAGACTCTTGAGGAAGGAACGCTTGGAAGTAGTGCTCTCTAAGAGGACAGGAAAGATGCGCGAAGTTCGAGCCGCTGGAAAGCCCTTCATCTCAATAAGGGCGAAAGACGGGTACGCCACGCTCTCCATGGAAGCTGCTAAGGAACTTTTGACAGCATTAAAAGGGAGATATTTGGTGACAGCTTCTAGAGGGGCGGCTTCATTCATTGCACAAGGGAGAAATCTCTTTGCTAAACACGTAGTTTCAGCGGATGCCAACATTAGACCGGGCGAGGAAGTGTTGGTGGTAGACGAGGATGGAAAACTCTTAGCAACCGGAAGAGCACTGCTGAGTGGAGAAGAGATGTTAGAATATAATAGAGGAGTGGCGGTAAAGGTTAGGCGAGGTGCAGGGAATGCGAAAGTTTAGCCCACGGGAAGTTAGGAGGATGATGCAACGCTTGGGGATGGAGATGCAGGAACTCGGTGATGTATGCAAAGTGGTTTTCTACATGAGCGGAAAGCAGCTGGTGGTGGAGGATCCTCAAGTCATGGTTATGAAGATTGGAGGGCAAACCATCTACCAAGTAATGGGGGGGGCAGTAGAGGTTATGGAGAAAGAGAAGCCCAGTGCGCCCACCTTCACCGAGGAGGATGTGCAGCTGGTGGCTGCACAAGCGGGGGTAAGCTTGGAGGAAGCTCGTAAGGCACTAGAGCAAACTCAGGGGGATTTAGCTCAAGCAATACTTCTGTTAACTTCAAAGTAGGCTACCAGTCACTTCTCTGAACTCTTGCGGAGACGGCTTAGCCTCGTGGAGGAGCAGCAGCTTATCATACTTTGTCCAGAAGATCGAGGGCTTGAACTTGTTGTGAATGAAACTCCACCCTATCAGTTTTGAGCCAGAGTGACCGCAGCTACGGCATTTTGAAGATAGACCGCCGCTCCGCCATCTGCAGATTCCGCAGAAAGTCAGGTCCCTGAGGAGAATTAGTGATTTAACCCCAGAGCTGCGAAGCCCATTTACGAAAGAGGTCAGTTCATTGATTGAGGGCGGGGGTTCTGGAAGCTTAACGATTAAAGCTGCGCCGCTTTGCACTAGATTGTGAACTGCAGATTCAACCTCTATTCTTCTCTTAAGTGGAGCCAGTTTGTAATATGGTGTGGATTGCAGCTCCGTGTAGAAAAAGTCTTTGCCATAGTTTGAAAGGCGGGAAGGCAGCAGACCCATTCCGGAATCCAGCCTTGCAAGCCGGGGGGCCGCTTGCTCCAGCGAGATCTCTGATACAGTGACACGCATATCAAGTGAGAATTCATCTAGAAAGCTGCGAATAGCTTTGACCACCTTCAATGCGAAGTTCAGGCTTGAGCTACTGTCCGCTGTATGCTCTCCCGTATGGAAGAAAGCAGCTTCTGCTAATCCGAGTAGGGATACCATGGTCACTGAGTAATCTAGGCGGAAGTATGGCTCGCCTCCATACTCGTCTCCAAGCAAGGGAAGGAGCATATCCGATTTTAAGCGGTCCTCAATTAAAGAGCGCTTCACTTGAAAAGCGTCGATCACAAGGGTGAGGACTTCATCGACGCCCTCCATGAAGAGGGAGTCGTCGCCTTTAGATTTCAAAGCTATTCGAGGCAAATTGACTAGCACGTTCTCTAAAACTCCTGTTCTAAGGCAATAAAGCTCCCAAGCCTCAGGGCGCTCCATCGCAAGGAAGCTGAAATCTGGGCTAAAGCAGGCGTGGGCATCGAAGGTGAAGAGCACCTGCTGCCCTTCAAGTGATAGCTCAACTGCCTTGGCAACGAGGTCTAGTGCTTTTTCTTGTAAAGGAGAAGAGGGAAGGCGCAGAACTAGCTGTGGGAGGACGAGTGGTCCTTGCTGCTTAGTCTTCTTCAACAGCAGTGAAAGAACCATATCAGCTAGCTTGAGCGCTTCATCTTGATAGTTTAAGTAGTTCCCTCCATTCGAGGGAATGGAGGCTTCAAGGTGAGCTAAGTAGGATGGCACCTCAAGAGATAGCTCTATCCCGATTAGTGATGGAAAATCAGCTAAGCCGTTTAGGTGACAGATATCGTCGAGGAATGAATCAAGAAGTAGGTCTGGGTCCCGGGTCCGCTGAGAGGCGAGGGGAGCAAGGAAAATGTTGAACATCGACAAGGTCTGGGAGACAGAGGTCTCATGCAGTCCACGCATAAGCAGCCTCTTAGCTAGCAGTAGAGCATCCTTTAAACTTCTAGCTGGAGCCAGGAACTGTGCGCCGGGAAGCCCGTACTGCAGAACTGCCCTTAAGTCATGGAACACATTAGCTGGACGGAGAGCCCAGCTGGAGAGATTGCAGATGTGACATGCCCCCGAGAGATGGGCATCAGCCAGTGGTCTAGGAAGAGCCTTTAGGAGAGCATATTCAGCTAATACATGTTTTCCAGCAGAGGTGAAGACGCTAGAGGCTGTAGCCGGCTGCCTTCGGGAGATCGACTTTATGAGCTGGGAGACATCGAAGACGGGCAAGCCAAGCCTTGTTAAGACGTGTCGATACTCCTCAAGCCCCTTTTCAATGAGGATCATGTTCACAAATTCCCGTATCAGAGCTGCTGTGAGATACTTCACTTGAAGAGAGGAGAGCCTCTCCTCAGCCTCTCTGGCAATGCTTTCTGCAAGTCTCTTGGGTACGTTAGCCTCCCTCATGAGGGCCTCCGCAATCCTACGCTTATCGAAGGGCTCAATAGCAAGCTTAGAGGTCCTAACAAGCATCTCCCCCGTCTTCTTCCGAGAAAGCTCTTCTAGCGAAAGGAGGAGATCGGATGCAGCTCTCCCTAGATCCGTGAGGGAGTACTTCTCAGTTGAAGGATCGATACCTACCAACTGTGCATTAACGAGGAGCTTCAAGTGGTATCCGAATTTCCCAGCATCCCGCTTAGGATCCATACGTAGCTTAGCCATGATCTCGGTGAAGGATAGAGGACCTTCAGTGTGAAGTATCCTCAAGATGCGGGCGCGTACTTCATTTCCTATTGCGTTGAGCATCGCATGAAAATTTGGCGGAGTAGTCGTAGACTACCCTCCAACTGAAGGGCTTGTGCTCTAAAGGTGTAATTATAGGTTTATTTCTCACCGCTTAAGACTGGTCTAAATTTAAGCCCGTACATTATTATCCCAGTTTCTCCGTCCTCCCGCACCTTTCTGAAGACTGCTTCAACGGGCATGCCGATCTCCACTTCCTCAGGGGAGCAATCGGTCAGCTGTGAAAGGATACTGCTGCCATC
>JAGHCH010000077.1 GCA_021160575.1 Thermoproteota archaeon
AGCTGGCTTATCGCCGTGGAAGCCTTGGCTGAAGCTGAAATCGAGTATGCTAATGCGCCGCAAGTGGCCCCTTCAGCCATAAGGGCTTCAGCAGTATCCAAATCCTCTCTAGCAGAGGTCAACAGAGGATTCACTGCAGCAGGCATTTCTGAGGTCAACGTGTAGGCGTAAGAGGCTATGCTCTTAGCTTCGTAGAGGAACATCTCTGCTACTGGCACTAGTTTCTCAGCGTTCGGGGCTGAAGCCTCGCCGAGTCCTAGTGAATGCAGCCAGTATCTAGCTGTTTCAAGCCTCCACTTGGCGTAGGCTAGGTCGTATAGTGCGTCGTAGAGTTCGCCCATCTCTGCTTCCGCCTTGGCAGAGGAGAGGGCATCCTCAGCTAGGCGTATCCTCTCTTGAACAGCTGCGAGGATGTCTATGTCGCTCAGCTTGGATGGCTTCACCTCGGATAGCTTCCCTTTAAGCTTGGCTATTGAGGAGTTTACCTCGGCCAGGCTCTCTGAAAAGAAGTCCGTGTAGTTGCCTAGAACCATGGAGTCCACAATGTTGACCGCGTACTGGGCGTGGTAGGTGGCTGCAAAGGCCGCGCTAGCTGCGCTGTAGAAGAGGCCATCTCTCTCAAAGTTCTCAGCCCTTGTTAGATAGGTTTTGGCGGTGTTGAGCACTTGGCTTACAACTTCTCTGAGATCCTCATCGGGGATGTTGACGGACTCCGCCCTCCCTATGAGCTGCTCCGCCTCTTTAATGAGGCATGTCGTGGTGTTTTGAAGAATCTCCTTTAACTGCTCAGGCATCACTGGCTCGTTGAGAGTTACATTGTAGCTGATCTTGATTCCCAGAGCATATTTCACTGCATCGAAGACACTACCCACTTCAACTACTGTTAAGCCCCAGTTCCTCGCGGCGTAGTCGACGATGTCTATGGTTTCTCCGCCTTTCTCAACCATGCGCTGACCCAAGGGTATGAGGAAGAGCTTCATACCAGCTTCATGCGCAGCTTCAGCTTTCTCGAAGATTCCTCCCACAGGGCCTATGGTGCCATCCGGATTGATCATTCCGGTCATAGTGCAGGTCTCGGGGAAGCTAGTATTGGTAATAGCTGCTATCATAGCAACTGTGAGCAGCGCTCCAGCGCTTGGACCTCCCACTATCAAGACTGGAGAGGTTACAGATACGTAGAAGTCGTACTGGAAGAAGTCCTTCTGCAGAATCTTGCAAGCTGTGAAGGCGGCCATTCTCACCGATGCCTGCATGTCTACCTCGGTGAGAGGGGATACTGAGAGGTATACTCTGCCATGCCCAGGCTTTACAACGGTGACCTCGATGTCGGTCATGACTCCTTTATATCCAACCCTTGTCGTGGAGACTGCGGGGGCTTTGACGACGATGGTATTTGTGTACGCCACGGCTGGATGGCTGGCTGAAATGGAAGCTGAGAGGAGGATTAGGGTTATCAGGAGAAGTGAGCATGCCCTCGCGTTGAGCATTGCGAAGCCCCCGAGGATTCAGCGTAGATTAAATAGGGGTTCCCCCCAAAATATACGCACCTATGTTCAGAGAGCTTGCACCGCTTGAAGAGTACAAGAAGTTTGAGAGGGTTCTAGATCGGCTGAGCCGCTTCTCAGGCGTGGCTGTGGCCTTCTCAGGGGGAGTTGACAGCACTCTTGCTCTTATAGCGGCTTTGAAGGCTCTTGGATCTCACCGCGTGCTAGCTGTTACAGCGCTGCTGCCGGTATCGGTGCCTGGTGAAGTTGAGGGGGCTAAGGGGGTTGCTGATTGGCTGGGCGTCAGGCATGAGGTTGTGGAAGTGGATGTTATGGGGATTCCGGAGTTTAGGAGGAATTTGGAGGACAGATGCTACTACTGCAAGAGGGAGATCTATAGGGCTTTGAAGGACTTCGCCAGCAGTGAGGGGTATAGCGTCCTAATTGACGGCAGCCGCCGAGAGGACTTTGAAGTTGGTAGGCCTGGAGTTAAGGCGGCGGGGGAGCTGGGGGTTCTCAGCCCCTTGGCTGAAGTGGGGATTGGAAGGGAGGATGTGAGGAAGCTGCTGAAGTTCTTTGGCGCCCCCAACGCGGACAAGCCTCCGGAAAGCTGCCTAGCTACCAGGATTCCGCTGGGAGAGGAGATCACTGAGAAGAAGCTTAGGCTGATTGCGCACCTTGAAAATGCTGTGAAGGACTTCGCCGATGTCTCCCTGGTTAGGGCAAGGTTGAGAAGGGAGGAGGAAGCGGTCATCGAGGTGTTTAAGGAGGATATCCCAAAGCTGGTGGAGTGTAGAGAGGATCTCTTAAAGGCTGCTGAGGAGATTGGCGTGAAGAAGATTTACATAGACTTGCGAGGATATGTGGTGGAGGAGCACCGCCTTTAGGAGGTTGCCTAAAAGCGCTGCGAACCTGATCGCGGAGAAGAGACGGGTGGAGCATTGCTATGGTCTCTCGAGCTAAGGATTGGCTGAGACAGGCTCTAAGAGACTTGCAGCACGCGAAGAACTCCATGAAGCATGAGGAGTATGAGTGGGCTTGCTTTGCAGCGCATCAGGCTGCTGAGAAAGCTGTGAAGGCCCTTTATCAGAAGCTAGGTGTAGAAGTGTGGGGGCACTCGGTTTCACGAATGCTGAGGGCGCTTCCAGCAGAAATAGAACTTCCTCCAAGCTTAGTGGACAAGGCTAAAGAGCTTGATAGGCATTATATTCCCTCGAGATATCCTAACTTTCATCCGGAGGGAGCTCCTCTAGACTATTACACGAGGGAAGATGCCGAGAGAGCTGTGAAGTATGCTGGGGAGATCATTGAAATCTGTAGAGGTAAGGTTCTTCAAGGCTGATTACAGGGGAATACTGGCTAAGTTGAGGGAGTATGCTGAGAAGCTTGTTGAAGAGAGGGGTGTTAGAGCCGTTATCTTGGTGGGCTCTCTTGCTAGAGGGGATTTTACAGCCTTCTCAGACGCCGATGTAGTGGTGGTATCCGACCAAGAGCCTAGGCGGCTTATTGATCGGATCTCAAAGTACATTGACCCAAGCCTACCCATTGACGTTGAGCCTAGAGTGTATACAAGTGCGGAGCTTCTTCGAATGAGCAGGGAGAGAAGTAAGCTGGTTGAGGAGATCATCAAGTATGGGAGGCTCTTAGCAGGGGATCCCCAAATTTTAGATGCGGTTAAGCGCGTTTTTGGCGGCTCTAGTTGATTTGACGCCTCTATGAGAGAGCTTTATAGGCGTATGTGGGCTTTTCTATCGCTATCTGCTAGAGGTGGCTTGAAGTGGATCTGCATGAGATTCAGAGGAGAGTATGGGAGTTAGTTGGCGAGAAGGATCGAATGGTTGGGGAGATGTTTCTGTTCTCTGTTTTGGTTGAGGAGATAGGAGAGCTGGCTGAAGCTCTGCGGAAGAAGGATAAAGAGAGGGTCTCTGAGGAGCTGGCGGACGTCATGTTTATGGTCATGAGCATTGCTAACCAATTTGAGGTGGATTTGGAGGCTAGGCTTGTGGAGAAGTATCTTTCGAAGAGCTTGGAGGAGATTAGCAGGAGTTGGCGTGATGTGCCGTGGAAAAGGTAGCTCAGCCAGCTTGACCAGCCTTTATCAGCAGCTCGCCAGCAGATGCTTCATATTCGGCGGCTTCGCGAAGCAACTCGACGAGCTGAGACTTTTCAGAGGGGGTTAAACCGCCCTTGAAGAGTTTAAGCCCCTGCCAGTAGAGAGCTGCAGCTTTTTCAAGCTCTTCGGCAGCTGCTACAGCGTATGCATTGTCATGGAACCTCTCCTTTAGGAAAGCGGCGTTATCAGATCTTGAGATGACAGCCATCTGAAGACCAAAGGAGAGCATAGCTGCACTTATTTTGCCTTGAACTGTTAGATTTGCCAGCATTTTCACGGCTTTGGAGCCGGAGTACATCTTGCCATAGGCGGAGAAGCCGATCTGCATTAAGCCGTTCTGCTTGAAGACCTTGTGTAAGTCATCTGAAGGTTCACCCACTTTGGTGAAGTAGATTAAGGCGTATTTCCAAGGCTCGTAGAAGCCGCTGGGGAAATCTCCTGCTGCTTGAACAACCTGCTTCGCGGAGAACTTCATCCCTTCTTCGCCGTAGGTGAACTTGGATTCCTTCATGACCGGCTCGTAGAGGTAGAAGCTGTTTTCATCGTAGCCTACGAGAAGCTCGAAGTGTGGTGAGAAGCCATGCCATCCGTAGAGTCTTGACATGTTGACTGGGAGCACTACTGGAATGTCCTTTGAGACAAGGTACTTGCAGGTGTCTATGAAGAGTTGCTCATCATTTGTTATCAGCATGTGGTATTCAAGGCCTAGGTACTTTGAAGCGTTCTTCAAGCCGGAGATAGGATCGCCTCCTGGGATGAACCAGCAGCCGTCAGTGGTCATGAGGAAGGCTCCATAGGTGAAGCTCATGATGAAGTTGAAGTACTCTACGGGCTCTTCTATTCCATACTTGTAGGCTATCATCTGAAGGCATGTTGAAGCACAGTAGGACTTGTTGTAGCTTATCCATGGAATGTTGGTAACGTGGGCGCTGGGCGGATAGGAGCCTATCTCCGCTCGGCTAATCCACTTCGGCTGATATTGCTTGAAGAAGAAGTCGTGGCTAAATTTCATCCAAAGAGCTGTCTTCTCGATGGTAACCTCTGGGAGGAGTAGAACGTAGCCAGCCATGCTGGCTACAGCGATTATGAGGACAATAATGCCAAGTAAATTCACCTTAGCTCTATGAGACTTCATAGATGTTCCTCCACAGCATTGTTGGATACTGCTTTCTAGTAAGGAAAACCTAAAAAAGATTTAATAAAGAAGAGGTTGATGAAGCTAACTGCGCGTTAACATGCTTGAGGGGTTTCGCGTTGATTGAGCTCATTGATCTGTATGTAAGCTATGGATGGCGGCGGGAGCCGATCATTAAAGGAGTTTCGGCAAGGTTTGATGGGCTCCACCTAGTTCTTGGACCCAATGGTTCCGGGAAGACAACGCTCTTTAGGGCTATTGCGGGCTTGACTCCCATTACTTCAGGTAAGATCCTCATCGATGGCGTTGATATTGACTCGATTTATGGCAAGCCAGGCATCCTCGCCATCAACTTAGGAGAAATTTAGTCGCTTATGCACTTGAATGCCTATGATCATCTGCGGCTGTTCATGGACTTGACCAACGGGGATATGGATCTGGCCTTGAAGATCCTCGAAGACCTCGGCGTTGATGCTGGTCTGCTTAGGAAGAGGAAGCCTTGGGAGCTTTCAGCTGGTCAGAAGAAGGCTTACTCTACGGCTATCGCCTTGGCTTCGAGGGCTAAGCACGTACTGCTTGACGAGCCCTTTGAGCAGCTTGATCCAG
>JAGHCH010000124.1 GCA_021160575.1 Thermoproteota archaeon
AAATCCTCCTCTCTCCTCACGAAGCACACAAAGTTGACAGCCGGTTTCAAATAAGCCAAGTCCATCTGGGTTAGGCAATACAAGCAAACAATTTTGCGTTCTTTGAGATGCTCTCTTCCTTTCTCAATCAGCTGATGAAGCGTATCTTCATATGGAATCATAACTACTGGTCTTCCCATCTTTCTTCCTAGTAGATTCCCATTAGTATAAAAAGCCAGTTGAAGGGAATGGTGCTCCGGCCGGGATTTGAACCCGGGTCCCAGGCTCTCTTCGGCTGTGCTCGAAAGGCCTGGATCCTTGACCGGACTAGACTACCGGAGCACCGGGGTATTGATTTTATAGATGCGGTTTTTAGGTTTTTTGCTTGGCTGTTTATGCGTGTTCACAATATAAAACCGAGGCGGAGATTTTATGAGTTATGCCCCATAACTAGTTACTGGGGTGTAACTCATGGTTGTATTTACAGACCGTCCTATCACTCGGGTTGAAGACCTATATGGTGAGGGGCATAGGCGTGCTGTTGAAGAGCTGAAAAAAGCTGTTGAAGTTAGATCCTTTGCAGCTGTGGTTGGTCCTAGACGTGTCGGCAAGACCAGCGTAGTTAAGTCTTTTCTCTTCCATTTCAAGTATCCTTACCTATACTTCGACTTCTCCCCTTACATGGGGCAGACTGCCGTGAGCTTTAGATCTCTAGTTCCAGCAGGTGTAGGGTTTGATGAGAAGCAGCTGTCTAGTGAAGCGCAGATCTACTTAGCTGTGGTGTGCCTCAGAGTTAAGCGTGTGAGGATAACGGGGGATGTATTTGAAGCGAATCTTCTGTCTCTGCTTAGGGAGCTTAACGAGAGGTTTAGGCGCTTTATCTTAGTATTTGATGAGGCGCAAGTGCTGGCTTTTTTGAAGGGCGTAAATGGCCGAGGTTTACTTCAGTTTGTGCACAATAACTTTGAGAATATTGTAGTGGTTTTAACGGGGTCTATGCCGGGGCTCTTGGAGAAGGTGATCTCCCCTGCTGATGCTCGAGTAGCTGGCTTTGCAAGATATGTTGAACTCATAGGGATTCCCCGCTGGAACGCCGAGGAGACAGCTGGTTTTCTAGAGGAGGGGCTGCGCAGCGCTAAAATAGGCTTTGAGCAAAAGGATCTCCTAGAAGTGCATGAAAAGCTTTCAGGAATTCCCGGCTTCATCTCTTATTATGGGCTTCTCAGAGTTAAAGGCAACTCCCATAGTAGCTCTCTAAAGTCCGCCATGGACTACGCTATGGACAGTGGAGACACGATCTTCAAGCCTTCACCGCAGTCTACAAATCTCCCATCTACCTTGGACTTCTAAGATTTCTTGCTGACACTGTGACTGGCGCTTCTTGGTCAGAAATAAAACATGGATTAAAAGCTCGCCTAGGCAGAGAGCTTCCCAACCCCATGCTGCTGAGGCTCCTCCGAAACCTCATTAATGCAGGAATGGTTGAGAAGCGGGATGATCGCTACTGGATCCCTGACTACCCTCTGCGGCGAGCACTCCTCTCCTCAATTTCATGAGTTATGGTTCATAACTGGTTACTGGGGTGTAACTCATAGATTTGCTAGCTTCTCTGCGTAGCTAAAGGCTAAGTGTTTTAGTGCGGCTTAGTTTAGTTTGTTTGAGGTAGGGTGATGTCTTCACGCGTTGCTGGGCGTGGCCTCTGCCTAAGGTGCGGCAGAGAGGGCTCCATAGTATTGAAAACAGTTTCCGGGAGAACCTACATGTACTTCAAGCACGGTGATGCATGGTGCTATCTAGGACCCTATACCGGGGGAGATGGCAGTTACCACGGTTTTACCACTAAGAGAAGTGGAGACTCCAAGTTTATCGTGGGAAGCTCAATGAAGGGCATCATACCCCTCTCCGCTAGCCTTATGCTCATTGCCGCCTGCTTCGGATTAAGCTTTAGAGGAGCCGCCTATGGAAATGTGTCCCTAGCCTTGGGTCTTGTTGCTTGGCTACTCTTCGCCCTCTACATGGTCCTCCACGAAGCTAACCCCTTCGTCAAGGTGAAGTACCTTTTGCTCAACGAGATACTACGTAGAAGCTTGCTCCTCTACAGCTTGTTGTTTGTTGTCTGTACTACTGCCATTTCCTCACTCTAACTTCTTGCGCTTTCTTGGCATGTCCCTTAAAAACAGAGTTTCAAGTTAGTCTCGCTTCTACGGAATCGAGCACTGTTATTTCCCTGCTATCTCTTCTCTTTACTTCAATGGCTATCGTTCTCATGGCTAAGCCTCTAAATGATGGATGGCACCTATTTAGCCACATAGCCGTGATCTCGCTTGCAGTTAGCTTCCTATACACGATTCCTCCCTTTCTAAGATGCCCTTTCTTTTCACTCAACATCTCCAGTTTGCTTAGCAGCTTTTTCTTCATCTTTCTTTTACTCTTCTCCATGCTAATTGCGTGTGGGTTGGTTTTTGTGCTATTGGTAGCCGCGTTTAAGAGAATAATGCTCTTGAGGTGAGCAATAAGGCTGCTATGATATTCGAAAATCTCTCCGTCAAGTGTTCAACATTCTGTACAAGCTGTTCCTACGTGTGTATTATCTCCTCTCTCAGCTTTCTTCTCACCCCCTAGAGGTGAAGTCTGTGAAGCGTGTAACATGGTGTTGTGCATTTCCTTGTCTTGGCATGCCTTATGATAACCACGGCTTCTAAGCCCCAGTGAGTTTCTGAGACCATTTTTTCACAGTTCATTTACGCCTATGCTTGTCGAGATCCTTGCATTGCACGCCATTGCAGCTATCATTTCTGAACAAACTCTCACCTCAGTGGTGGAGCTTTCTGAAGGGGCACACCAACAATCCTCCCCCCACGCAAGCTGCTTAGATCACCTAAAAACCAGTTTTGAATCTCTCCACGTTTTCTCGCACGATATCCCTTTATGTTGTTCATGGAAAGTCATCACCGCCCCCTGCGCGAATGAAAAGGGAGGGGCCTCTATGAGTTATGTGGTTGAGACATGGGAGCTAACCAAAGTCTTCAAGAAAGGACATGTCAAAGCTGTGGATGCAGTCAACTTAAGAATCCCGAAGGGTGCGATCTACGGGCTCTTAGGACACAACGGCGCAGGAAAAACGACACTGCTACACTTGTTAATGGGAATGCTTCTTCCCACCGCTGGTGGAGGAACTGTTGTTGGCTATGACATGGTTAAAGAGTCCAGTCTCGTTAGGAAATCCGTGGGGTTCATGCCAGAAAACTATGGGCTTTACGACTACATGAAGGTAGACGAGTTTCTAGAGTATCTAGCTGATCTAAATGGTATTCCTCGCTCAGCTGCGAAGACCACCATACGCATGCTCCTCGAAGAGTTCAACCTATGGGATCACCACTCCAAGAAGTGCGGGCAGCTCTCAAGAGGAATGCGCCAAAAATTGCTCGTCATCTCCATGCTCCTAAAGGAGCCGGAACTTCTCATAATGGACGAGCCCACACTAGGACTAGACCCTCTCGCTGCCCGCGAATTCAAAGAACTCATAGTAAGGCTCAGCGCAAAAGAGGGCAAAACCATAATCTTCAGCACACATCTCCTCCAAGAGATTGGGGGATTATGTTCACATGTGGGCATCATGTACATGGGCAAGCTGCTAATACAAGGTGAAGTGGAAAACATCAAGAAGCGCTTTCTTAAAAAGCAAGGCTACATGATCACCGTCGAAGCACACCCCCTCGATGAAGCCTATAAGCTCTTAGGCGATCAACTTCAAGAACAAGTAGCCTTAAACCGTGGGCGAATACTGATCTACGCACACTCCGATGTGAGAGAGGCAATCTTTGATCTTCTAGCATCCCACGGTATAAAAGTACGCGATCTTCACCTCGAAATCCCCTCTCTAGAGCAAATCTTCCACAAGTACTATAGGGGTGAGTGCTGATGTCTTCTCGGTTATTCACAATATACAAGTGGTCTCTCTTTGAATCCATTAAGAGTAGGCGCTTCCTCATAGTCATGGTCGCTTATGGTTTATCTATCGTAATGGGGATGCTCGCGCAAGGGCTGGGCTCCTTCAAAACAACATTTGCCCAAGCTTCACTTCTCCTACATGCCGTCTACAGCTCTGGCATGTGGGTAACCTTCGCGACAGTATTTGGGGCCCTTATCCTAGCCGTAGATGCCATAAGTGGTGAACGCGAAAAGCGAACACTCCCCCTAGTCTTATCGCAACCAATTACAAGAGCCGAGTTTATCATGGGGAAGTCCTTAGCTATCATTACTGCTCTCTGCCTCGCAACAATTACTGCACACGTGATACTCATCTTAGCGGCAATCTCCATCTTCCAGCTGACCCCTCCCCCCGACATTCTAAGTGCATCTCTTTACTGTGCTATCCCAGGTCTCCTCTTCGCTACAACAGTATCATCCCTCTCTATTCTCTTCTCAACCCTTTCAAGAAAAACTATCAGCGCCTTAATGGCCACCCTAGTGTTCGTCATCGCTATAGGCCCTATACTTAATGTATGCGCACCTTTAATTGCCAGCGCAATAGTTGGCCCTCCTCCTGAGAGACCAGTGCAGCCCGGTTATGTAGTCATAACTAATACCAGTGTAAATGTTTCAATCCCTCCAATTCAACCTCCGGAGTCAGAACTCGTTAAGGAATGGAAGCAGTGGTATTCCCGCTATTCAGCAGTGCGTGATGCTATCTCAGCCATATCTCCCTTCTACCACGCTGAGCAGTGCTTCCACATAGTAGCCTTCGGTGCTAGTTCCTCCATAGAGGTGAGTTCATTCACAGAGGGGAACTCATCCACAGAGGTGAGCATTGATTTCGCTACTATCATTGATAAGACAGCACCCCACCTTCTGGCATTGATCGTATACACCGTTGTTCCCTTCCTCTTAGCAACAGTTTCATTCATGAAACAAGAGGAGGCCATAGCGTAAAATGCCCATGGATCGCAGAGCACGGCAGCAACTTTTGTTGACTCTAATAGTTCCCCTGCTTTTCGTCCCCTTCTTAATTCCCTCCCCTTCCTCTAGCAACCTCGTTAATGTGTATGTGAAGGTCTATTGCTACGCTTCTCAGGAGGGAACTACAATAGCTCTTCCAGGAGCTCTTGTTTCTATATACACTACTAGCTGGGCTTTAGTTGCACAAGCTCAAACTAATAGTTCTGGTATAGCCAACTTTACTCTACCTAAGGGTAAGTACTTTATTGTGGTTTCTGCCGATGGCTACTATCCAAAGAAGATCACTGTATGGTTAAAAAAGAGTTCAAAAGAAGTGAATATAAAGCTGGCTCCTAAACCCCCTCTCCTGCTATCCTCAAGTTTTCAAAACATAACAGTAACTCCAGGTAAAGT
>JAGHCH010000042.1 GCA_021160575.1 Thermoproteota archaeon
CCCGTTGACAACGGCCACCGTTGAGCAGATGCTAGCTGTGAAGGCGCCATTTCCAGATTCCACGAGAGACGTAGAACTGGGAGTGCGCTTAGCGGAGGCGGCGTGGACCATCATCGGACTTGAAGGCTTCAAGATGCCTTTCGACCTGTGCATCGAGGCACAAGCATTAGGTGCTAAGCTAAACTGGGGCAGAATCGATAGACAGCCCAGCGTTGCTACTAATCCCTTTAAAGACCTTAAAGATCTAAGAATCCCTGAGGATCTCATGGAGAGAGGCAGATTTCCGTACAAGCACGAGGTTGTAGCTAGACTTCGAGAGAAGTACGATTACCTGCCTATCACAAACCAAGTAACGGGGCCCTTTACCTTAGCTGGGCATGCTTTCGGCGTTGAAAAGTTCTTGATTTGGACTAAAAAGAGAAAGCAAGAGGAAATTCTAGAGGCGTTGAAGATGCTGGCGGATGTTAACTTGATGGATGCTAAGGAAGCTGCCCGCGCCGGAGCAGATTTCATATGCATAGCAGATCCCACAGCCACAGCGGACATCATTTCACCAGAGTTCTTCAGAGACGTCATGGTGCCCGTCTACAGATACTTCTCCGAGAGATGCCCGCTGCCCATCATCCTGCATATTTGCGGAAATGCCTCATGCTTCCTTCCATACCTTCCAGACACGGGAATCGACGCCTTCTCTGCAGACACTCATACCGACGTAGGCTTTGCTAAGCAGGTGCTGGGCAAGAAGGTTGCCGTGGCTGGCAACGTGTTCACCATCAACATGCTCATGAAGACCCCTAAGGAGGTAAGGGATGAGGCTGTAGAGTGCATCAAGAAGGGCACTGACGCACTGATACCGTCCTGCGGCATTCCTCCGAGAACCCCAACTGAGAACTTCAAGGTGTTGCCTGAAGTTGCCAAGTGTATGGTGTTCTACTAGTAGGAGGAAGAAGTGATGGCATCTAAAGAAGAGATTATCGAGAACTTCAAGAAGGCCGTTATCGAAGGCAATCTTGAAGAAGCGAAGAAGTGGGCAGAGGAAGCCATCAAGGCTGGACTGGACGCCTACGAGGTCATTACCCAAGGCGGAGCCAAAGCGATGGAAGTTGTTAACGAACTCTACGAGAAGAGGGAATACTTCGTTCCAGAGGTACTGTGCTCAGCTGTAGCGCTGCAGGCTGGAGTGGATATCCTTAAGCCGCACATCAAGGTGGAGAAGACCAAGGTGCCATCAAAGGTGATCCTCGGCGTAGTTGAGGGAGACATCCACGACATCGGCAAGAACCTCGTGAAAATCATGTTGTCAGCCGCCGGCTTCGAAGTAATAGATCTAGGCAAGGACGTACCCCTCCAGAAGTTCATAGAAGCTATCAAAGAGCACAATGCAGAGCTTCTGGGAATGTCTGCATTAATGAGCACCACCATGCCGGGTATGAAGAAGGTAATTGACCTCCTCGTACAAGAGGGCATTAGAGATAAGGTGAAGGTGATGGTCGGTGGAGGGCCAGTGACCCCAGAGTGGGCTAAGTCCATTGGAGCGGATGCCAGACCTAAAGACGCCTCTGAAGCCATAGATGTCGCTAAGAGGCTCGTGGAGGAGCTCAAAGGGAAGAAGGGTTAGAAACAGAAAAACAAACTTCCTCTCTTCTTAATTTTCTTGCAATAGCCGATTTTCCCAGTCAAGGAGTGAACGGAGTTTTCGCAACGTATTAAAGACAATTGAGCTGTGAAAGCTGTAAGTGAGCTTGGAGGGAGAGAGATGTCTAAGAAGCCAGTGGATGCTGGAAGTATTAGGGAGGGCAGCTACATCATAATTGATGACGTTCCCTGCAAGGTAGTGGAGGTGGAGAAGTCTAAGCCGGGGAAGCATGGCTCGGCGAAGGCAAGAATTGTAGCCATAGGGATTTTCGATGGCGTAAAGCGCAGTATCGTGACTCCAGTTGATGCTAAAGTAGAGGTGCCCATTGTGGAGAAGAAAACCGCTCAAGTCTTGGCGGTAACTGGTGATAGCGTGCAGCTGATGGATATGGAGACCTATGAAACTTTTGAATTACCGCTGCCAATTGAGGAGGAGATCTCAAGTAAACTGTCTCCTGGAGTTGAGGTGGAGTACTGGAACATCTTGGATCAAAGGAAGATTATGAGAGTTAAGTAGCAAATCGACGAAGGTAAAAGAATATCTGCCAGCCGCATACTCCTTTTCCTAGTTGAGGGGCTCGATGAGGAGAAGGAGCGGCTGACAGGGTGATGAACCCTATGAGTTCTTAGAGCTCCTCCTAAGCCTTAGGAAAGGTGCCTAGAGATGGTGCTTGAAGCCCTTGGATCAGCGCTGAGTCAAGCCGTTAAAAAGGTGATGAAGGCCGCGATTGTAGACGAAGCTGTGGTTAAGGAGCTTGTGAGAGATCTTCAGAGAGCGCTCCTCCAAGCGGATGTGAATGTACGGCTGGTTTTAGATCTATCTAGGCGCATTGAGAAGCGCGCCTTGGAGGAGGAGCCTCCTCCAGGAGCTACTCGCAGAGAGCTTACTTTGAAGATCATCTATGACGAACTCACGTCGCTTCTTGGAGGGGAGAAGACACCTAAAGTTGATTATCCAAGGAATAAGATGACGAAGATCATGCTTGTTGGCATACAAGGGTCTGGAAAAACCACCAGTGCTGCTAAGCTGGCGTGGTTTTTCAAGAAGCGCGGATATAGAGTGGGACTCATATGCGCCGACAACTATAGGCCGGGAGCTTATGATCAGCTAAAGCAGCTTGCAGAAATGGTGGGAGTGAATTTCTTTGGAATTCCAGGCGAGGTCCCTGTTAAGGTTGCTTCAAAGGGAGTTGAGGAGTTCAAAAGAAGGGGAGTCAACCTCGTGATCATAGACACGGCGGGGAGGCATAAGAGCGAAGCATCCCTGATAGAGGAGATGAAGACGCTGGCTAAGACTATTAACCCGGACGAGATAATGATGGTTATCGACGCCACTTTAGGGCAGCAAGCAGCAGCACAGGCAAGCGCCTTCCATGAAGCCACCCCACTAGGCTCTATTTTCTTGTCCAAGCTTGATGGAAGCGCGAGGGGAGGTGGAGCGCTCTCTGCTGTGGCAGCAACTGGAGCGCTAATCAAGTTTGTGGGTACGGGAGAGAAGGTTGACGAGGTTGAGCTGTTTTCGCCTCCACGCTTCGTCAGCAGGCTCTTGGGGATGGGCGATCTGCAGTCGCTGGTGGAAAGGCTTAGAGAGCTGGAGAAGATGGATGAGAGAGCTGCGATAGAGGCTATTGCCTCAGGAAAGTTCACCTTGAGAGAGCTTTACGCTCAAATTCAAGCCATGAGGAAGATGGGGCCCCTCGCCAAGATCCTTCAAGCTATTCCCGGGTTTGGGTATCAGCTCCCAATAGAGGCTGCTGATGAAGCTGAGGAGAAGCTAGATAAGTGGCTGGCAATTATGCAGTCCATGACTGCTGAAGAGCTGGAGAGACCGGAGATCATAGACGGCTCAAGGGCGAAGAGGATTGCTAGAGGTTCAGGAACCACGCCTAGAGATGTTAGGGAGCTGATTAAGCAGTATCAAACAATGAAGAAGCTGGTGAAGCAATTTGCTAAGAAGCATCGCAGAATGCTCGGTAAAGGGATTTTCAAGGGCATGGGCATAGGGGGAGGATAGGAGAAGCAGTCGATGAGGAGCATAGTGCTTCTCACTAGAAGCTTGCAAAATGCTGAGCCCTCCAAAAGGGGGCTCATTACGAGAGGAATCGTGGCAGCCAGTTTCCTCTCTCACGATGTTAGAAGAGATGTCGACGTCTACTTGATCACAACGGACAACTTGGTTCTACACTTTGACCCAAGGAAGATGCGCAACATCCGCCCAGATGAGCAATCGCTGTGGGGAGTCTTGAGAAAGTCCTTGAAAAAGCCTCCCGGCAGGAGCGTGATGATTGGTGTGAAGCGGCTTCCCATAGAGCCCCTCAAGGCACTCCGCAGCATAGCTGGAGGAGCTACCGTGATGATCTACGACCCATTGAGGCGCTTTGAACTCGTTCAACAGACAAGAGAGATCATAGCAGTTTTCCCGGTGGATGTCAAGGCGTGGAAGGCTGCAGAGATGTGCCAGAGCGCGGGAGTTAAGGTGAAGCTTTTCAATCACTCGCCCATACCATTGTTGCCAGATCAAGCCATAGCGGCGCTGAATATTCTGCTAGACGGCTGAGGAGGCTATAAGTGGTGCTGGTTGAGAAAACCGTGGAAATCTTGAGGAAGTGCCCTCTATGCGATAGCTGCTTGGGAAGGCAATTCGCACTGCTGGGTAAAGGAGTTACCAACAGCGCGAGAGGACGCGCTCTAAAGCTGATAGCGGTCATGGAGCTGCATCAGCGACACCTATCTGGAGACGAGCAGGCACGGAAGTGCTTAGAAGAGTTAGCTGGAAATGGAGTGGTATTCGCTGCAACTATTTTGGGGAAAGAGGTGACAGAAAGGGGGTGCTTCATATGTAGAGGACTCATGTCTAGGCTCGACGAGCTTGCTCGCCAAGCACTACCAGAGCTGGAGCAACATGAATACAGCACCTTTCTAGTTGGAGTCAAAATGCATGGGGACTATGTTGAAAGGGAGGATAAACTGAGAGCTGAGTTTCAGCTAGAGTATGGTGAGTCCATTAAGGGGGAGTTCACAAGGGAGGTTGGAAAACGGCTGGCAGCTCTTACCGGGAAGAAAGCAGACTTGGAGAAGCCAGACATGATTATTATCTTCAACTTGGTGGAGAACCGCGTGGAAATAACGCCCATGCCTCTTTTCATTGCTGGAAGGTATAGAAAACTGGTTCGAGGCATCCCTCAAGCAAGGTGGATCTGCACTGAGTGCGGAGGCAGGGGATGCGAGAGGTGCAACTGGTCCGGGAAAATGTATCCTACCTCCGTTGAGGAGCTGATCGCAGAGCCTATCCTAAGGGCTGCCAAAGGGCTTGAAGCGAAGTTTCACGGAGCTGGCAGAGAGGATGTTGATGTTAGGGTCTTGGGGAATGGAAGACCCTTCGTAGTTGAGGTGAAGTGCCCACGCATAAGACAGCTCGACCTCGAGGAACTCGCCAAGACAATTAATCAGCACGCAAAAGGGCTGGTAGAGGTTACAGGGCTAAAGTACGGTGATAGAAAGCTGGTGAGGCGCTTGAAGCTCATGAGCGAGAGATCTCCGAAGAAGTATAGGGCTGTTATTGAAGTTGAGGGACCCGTCAGCCATGAAGATCTTAGGAAGCTGGAGGAGTACTTCAAGGACAGAGTGATAGAGCAATACACTCCGAGAAGGGTTTTACACCGGAGGGCGGATAAGCTGCGCAGGAAGAAGGTATATGAAGTGGAGGTTAAGCCTATAGGCGAGAGAATGTTTGAAGCACTCATCAAGTGTCAGGGAGGGCTATACGTCAAAGAACTTATAAGTGGGGATGAGGGTAGAACCACGCCTAGTTTCAGTGAGATGCTGGGTAGATCAGCGCGCTGCATTGAGCTGGACGTGGTGGAGGTAGGGGGAGAGGTCTAGTGGTTAGGCATTCAAAGGGATACAGAAACAGAACGCGTAAGCTGTTGAGGAAGAGTCCCAGAGAGAGGGGGATGATCCCTCTATCAAGGATACTCAGAGAGTACAAGGAGGGAGAGAGGGTAGCCATTAAGATAGACCCCTCTGTGCATAAGGGACAGCCCCATAGGAGATTCCATGGAAGGACCGGGGTAATCATAGGTAAGCGAGGTAGAGCTTACATAGTTAGAGTGCTCATGGGTGGATACGAGAAGACCATTATTGCTAGGCCAGAGCACTTAAGACCTCTGGAGGCGTAGGGAGGTGCCTCTAGAAGTTATAGAGGGAAAGGAGGTTCCACTTCCGGTTGTTAAGAAGATCTTGGAGAAGAGGCTCTCAGAGGAAGAGCCTAGCTTGATGCAGAGAACTACTTATGACCACGCCGTGAAGTTCTCGAAGCTCTCTCCAGATAAAGCTCTAGAACTCGTTGAGAAGCTACAGCAGAAGTTTGGTCTTTCTGGGGTAACTGCGGTGCAAATAGTGAATGTGATGCCAAAGACTATTGATGAGCTTCGCACGTTGATGGTCACCGAGAACCGAATTTTTCTACCGTCAGAGCTGGAGAAAATGCTCTCCATAATCTTGAGCTACTCTGAAGAAGGGTAGGGAAATACGCTTTTTACCTTATAGCGGGGTAATTTAAATTCGTTAGAGGAGCTGTTTACTTAAGTCAAGCTGGAGAGGGCGGCATTGAGTCAGAAAAAGTACGAGGAATACGCCTACGTGCTGGATTATCTCCCCTATGGGAGGCCTGAGGAGGCTAAGCCATTCAAGAGGGGCCCGCTAGTTCAGCTGGTTGGAGAAAGCTACTTTACGCTGCTTGAAGCGACACCCATCCCTGGAGTTGCTCTCCAGCCTGGTCAGAAGGTCTACATCGGGAAGGGGCCTAGAGGTGAGATAGAGCATATTGAGCGTAGGATCAGCTACGATGAATTGACGCCAGCTGCTAAGGACGAGTTGCCTAGGATTGTTGAGAGAATTGTTGAAGATGATGAAGCCAGGTTCGTTGAGTTCTTTAACAAGGCGGGACCAATAACTACCAGGATGCATGCCTTGGAACTCCTCCCCGGCATAGGGAAGAAGGGCATGTGGAAGATTGTGGAGGAGAGAAAGAAGGCGCCCTTCAAGAGCTTTGAGGAAATCCAGCAGAGAACCAAGATCCCTGATCCAAAGCGCATGGTGGTGAAGAGAATTCTCTCAGAGATCATGGAGGAGGATAAGTACTACATCTTCACTAAGCCTCCATCTAGGCAGAGGTTCTAGAGGATTTGGAGGGGCAATGTATCTCCAGAGAATCACTAGGAGAATTCTAGAAGAGCTGAAGATTAAGCCCAGCCGCAGAAGAGGACAGCACTTCGTAGTGAGCGAAGAACTGGTAGAGACCATGATTGCAGCTGCTGAGCTATCCCAAGATGACGTCGTCTTAGAAATTGGAGCGGGACTTGGAACATTAACCGAACGCTTGGCGGAGAAGGCTGGAAAAGTTCTCGCTGTTGAAGTTGATCGAAGAATGGCACGGTACTTAGAGGAGAAGTTCAAGGGAAGCAACGTGGAGGTTATCCATGCAGATATCTTGAAGATACCGCTGCCGCCAGCTGATAAGGTGGTATCCAACCTGCCATTTTCCATTTCAACGCCGATCACCATTAAGTTGCTCAAGGAAAGCGCGTTCAGGAGGGCAGTGCTAACCTACCAGAAGGAGGTTGCTCTGAGGATAGCAGCACTCCCAGGTAGTAGAGACTATGGAAGGCTTTCAGTCTTAGTGCAGCTGCTCACCGAGCCTAAGCTTCTACGAGTTTTTCCAAGCCATGCCTTCTACCCACAGCCGGAAGTGGATGTAGCAGTGGTGTGCTTGGATAGGAGGGAGAGACCTCTGGTAAATGATGTGGAGATCCTTGAGGAGACTACACAGAAACTGTTCTCGCAGCGGAATAGGGTTCTCAGAAAAGCTTTGAAAATCGCTTTGCAGCTTGATGAGAGAAGCCTAACGAAGGTCTTGCAGAGGATCCCAAGGGAGTTCGCGATGAAGAGGGTTTACGAACTCTCACCCCTAGAGATCGCCGAAATTGCCAGCGTGCTCAGAACGGTAGGGGTGCTGTCTTGAAGAGGCTTAAAGTGGGCGATCTCGTGATCTACATTTTCCCCGGAGTTTACGAGCCTGCAGAGGATACCTACCTCCTACTAGAGGTAATTAACCGTAGAAGCCTTGATGGCTTGAGGGTGTTGGAGCTGTGTACTGGCTGTGGGATTTTAGCAGTTGCAGCTGCCTTGAAAGGAGCCTCTGTCGTCGCTGTTGACGTTGATCCTTTGTCAGCGGCCAACGCTTTCCTTAATGCTAGGGCTAACGGCGCGGATAATGTGGAGGTGATCTGTGGAGATCTATGCTCTGCGATTTCCCAAGCGGCGTCCTTTGATCTGGTGTTGGCAAATCCGCCGTATCTTCCAAGCGAGGGAAATAGGAGGTGGAGCGCCAAACCCCGACTACTGGGGAGATTGTTGAAGGAGGCGATGGTGGTACTGAAGGATGGCGGAGTGGTGCTGCTAGTTGAGTCATCACTACATCCTCTCCCCCGCATTAAAGGCGCGGAGTACAGTGTAGTGGGAAGGCGGAGATTTCTATATGAAGAGGTAAGAGTAGTGGAGATAACGCCCCATCTATAGAAAAACCTAAAAAGAGGATTGCCATTGTAAGCTCACAAGCCGTGGGATGGGCTATGCCGGAGCGTCCAGCACGCTGCTATAGGTACTTCGATACTCCCCCATACACGAGGAAGGAGTACATAAAGGGGATTCCGCAGCCAAAGGTGACCAAGTTCACCTATGGCAACGTGAAGGGAGATTTTGCGGTTACTGTTAGGCTTGTGTCTCTCGAGTATGGGCAGATAAGGCATAATGCTATTGAATCCGCCAGGCTCGCCGCCACTAGGTATCTATCCAAGAAGCTGAGCGAAACGCAGTATCACTTCCAGATATGCATCTACCCTCACCATGTCTTGAGAGAAAACCGCATGATGGCTTTTGCGGGAGCGGATAGACTGCAGGACGGCATGAGAAGGGCTTTCGGAAAGCCCGCTGGCACAGCTGCCCGTGTTAAACCTATGCAGACGATCTTCATGGCACGCGTGAATCCAGAGCATGTGGAGATAGCCAAGGAGGCGTTAAGGAGATCTTCAACTAAGCTGGCGATGCCATGTAGAATCATCATTGAAACTGCCAAGTAGGGTACCTTTGTTTAGGCGATGTAGATGCCATGAAGGTTTCTGAACTCTACGAGATTCCTATTGAGGAAGCTGTGGAAGAGCTGAAGGCAAGGGGAGCTAAGAGGATTCTTTTACAGCTCCCAGACGGCTTGAAGAAGTTCTCCCTGCGTATCGCGGAGCTTCTCCAATATGAAGGATTTGAGGTTGTTCTCTCGGCTGGGGGATGTTATGGGGGATGCGATGTAGCTGTTAATGAAGCCACTGCTGTGAGGGCGGATGCTATCCTTCACGTTGGCCATTTGGAATTTCTCAAGATAAGGAAGATACCAGTTGTCTATGCCCCCCTGAAAGTCGTTAGAGCTCCTCTTGAGGAGCTAGCCAGCCAGATAGCTTTACTCCTCCCTAGGGGGGCAGTCCTTGGGCTTGTTGCTCAGCTTGAATACGTGGAGCTGCTTCCAGAGCTTGAGAGGAAACTCCAGTCTAAGGGATTTCGGACACTAATAGCGGAGAAGCCTCTGATCCTAGGCTGCGACGTTAGAGCGGCTGAAAGCATCGCTAATAAAGTGGATGCAATAGTGGTTCTGGGAGCTGGGGAGTTTCATGCGTTGGGGGTGCGGAGGAAGGTTGATGTGAGGGTACTGCTCGCGGACTGCGAGCGCTGTGAGGTTAGAGACTTGGCGAGAGAGGTTAAGAGGAGAGAGGCTCTGCGGTGGGAGGCTATATCTAAGGCTAAGGAGGCGCGGAGGTTTCTTGTGGTAACCTCGGTGAAGCCGGGGCAGTTCAAGCTAGGGGAGGCTCTAAAGGCTGTTAAAGCATTGGAGAGGATAGGCGCCAAGGCTCTTTTAGCCGTAGTTGATGAAATAAGTGTGGAGCGGCTCTATGCATTCACGTGGGCAGATGCCTTCATTATAGCGGGATGTCCGAGGCTGGTCTTCGACCACTTTGAAATCTATGGAAAGCCAGTGGTGGATGTAGAGGATGTCAAGTACATCGTCGAGGAGGAGTTTGGAGCCTCCGCAAAACAAGAAGGAACTTGAGATACTTCTTGAGGGCTTAGAGCCCTATCCGCATCCAGAGGTTCTCCTAGAGCAGTACTCACTGCCAGCTGTCAACGCGGCGGAGATTCTATGGAATGCCCAGCTGAGGTATGGAGACATTGCTGGTCGCGTGGTGCTTGATTTAGGCTGTGGTACGGGTATTTTAGCGATAGGAGCCGCCCTTTTAGGGGCATCAAGAGTGATTGGAGTCGACGTTGATTGCTTAGCCTTGAAGGTGGCTATGAGAAATGCTCTGAGGAAAAGGGTGTGCTCCGTGGATTGGATTTGTGGGGATGCTAGAAGTCTTCCTCTGCGAGAAAGAGTGGACACCGTAGTTCAAAATCCGCCCTTTGGGGTGAAGAAGAAGGGAGCAGATACCGTTTTTCTAGAGGCGGCGCTGAGCATAGGGGAGGTGGTGTACTCGATCCATAAAGCGGGGGAGAGCAATAGGAGGTTTCTTGAACAACTTATCGAGAGGATAGGCGGTAGGATCACTGACATCTACCCGATAAGAATAAGACTGCCGCCTACCTACCCTTTTCACCATAAGCGAGCGCATTTCGTAGAGGCTGAGGTCTATAGAATCATTAGAAGACGCTAAGGGGGAAACGGCTTGAAGAGACTTGTGCTGCCTGGAGAAGTGCTGGGGACCATAGAGGAGTACATCGCTGGTAAAGGAGCCTACGAGGATGGAGGTGAAATCTGCGCTCAGCTGGTGGGGCTAGCCATCTTCAAGAATGATCGGAAGGAGGCGCTGGTGGAGCCACTAGTTAAGGAGGTGGCAGTACCAAAGAAAGGGAACTTCGCCATAGGGCAAGTCGAGGGAGTAAAGGAGGACCTGGCAAATGTGAGAATCCTTCAGCTTGAAGGCAAGAGGAGGCTGACGAAGCCATTTCTGGCAGTGTTGCATGTATCACAGTGTGGGAGAGGTTTTGTCAAGAGCATAGGAGATGCAATAGGAATTGGCGACTTTATACGGGCAAGAGTGCTGACGGACTGGCCGCCCTACCAACTCAGCATAGCAGAGAGAAGCTGTGGGGTAATCTATGCGCTCTGTCCCTTCTGCGGCAAGGCGCTGGTTCAGTATAGAGGAGGGCTGAAGTGCTTAGACTGCGGCAAACTCTTTAAGAGGAAGGTGGCTCCAAGCTATGTAATCAAGCCTCCTAGGGAGAAGAGACCATGAAGGTGCTGAAGAGAGTCGAAGAGGAGAACTATCTGGAAGTGGAGATCAAGGGAGAAGATCACACTGTTGGAAATCTCCTTAGAACGCTTCTTCTCGAAGATCCTAGCGTTAGGTATGCAGGCTATCGAGTGGATCATCCCCTTGTGGGCAACTTGGTTGTAGCTGTAAGGACTGACGGGAGCAAATCTCCTATCCAAGCGATCGTCGAAGCCTTGGAGAAGGCGGAGGCGAGGGTTAAGGAGTTTAAGGAGGCATTTATGAAGGCTGAGAGGGGCTGAGCACTGGTTGATAAAGGTTTGGCACAGCTTGGAGATGCGCTAATTAACTTCATTTACTCGGCTGCTCGAAGCAGGGTATTGAAGAAGCCTTCTGGTGTTAAGGTTCCCGATAGGATACTCTCTAAGGCACTGTTCATGGCGTCCCCGGAGAAGACTCCTCGAAGACTCGGTTTAGGTGGCAGAGGAGATCTTGTGGAAGCTGAGATAGCGGAAGCTTGGCTTAATGGGCAAATCACGGTAGATGAGGCGATAGAGCTCGTGGCGAGGCATTTGAAGCCTGAAGATTTCTACACTAGAAGAGAAGAGGAAGAGGCGGCCGCCAAGGCGATAGCTGCTTTACTACTTGAAGTGAGGAAGAGGGCTGATGAAGGCAGAGATTAGAGTCTGCTTTGTAGAGTTGCTCGAAAAAGATGGTCGAGAAATTCTCGTAGCTGTCGTCACTAGAGGGGGGCGCTGGGTTGATGGTGTGCTCTGCAAGTACATCTCGAAGCCCTCTGAGGCGGCAGACGCCATAGCAGAGAGCAAGTACTTTGAGGAGTTGAGAGTGCTCATAGCACCCCAAAAGCACGTAGAGTTCTTCCAAAGACTTGAAGGTGTGGAGATCTACTCTAGAGATGACTTTCCAAGGGAGCTGACACCAGCAGTGAAGCTAGGCGAACTTATAACCAATCGTATTGCAGAGTACCTTGCGAGGAAAAACTTAATTCCTTGAGAGACTCTTTTCTCAGCCCCCGAGGGAGAAAGTTGGTGGAATTCTGTCCTAAGTGCGGGAAGATGCTGAGACCTACGAGAAGCGGTGAAAAGGTGCTGCTGACATGCCCGCAGTGCGGCTACGTGAAGGAGCCCAGCAGCAACGAGGGCTACAAGGTAGTGCAGCGCATTGAGAGAGAGTCAAAGAAGGAGACCGTGATAATTGAGGAACAGGGCGCCCAGAAAGTTTTACCTACCATACGGGCGGAGTGCCCTAAGTGCGGCAACATGGAGGCTTTTTGGTGGCTTCTCCAGACGAGGAGAGCAGATGAAGGGTCTACCCGCTTCTTCAGGTGCACTAAGTGTGGGTACACTTGGAGGGAGTACGATTAGACTTAGTGATGAATGCTTTTAAGAGTGAGTAACGGTAATTTGCCAGAAGAATTCAAGATTGAAGTAGAGGTGTGGAGCTTGTTTAGAGCAGTCTTTGGAGATGCCAGGCTGTGGCGTAAGATAATAGATGCTCTCTCAACGCTGATAGATGAAGCTAACTTTGTAGCAACCTCTGAAGGTCTCCGTATGAGAGCAATGGACCCGTCAAGAGTAGCAATGGTGGACTTTGAGATGGATCGATCAGCGTTCAACGAATATCTATGCGACCAAGAAACCATGCTTGGCGTGAACTTCGATGACTTCAAGAAGATTTTGAAGAGAGCGACAGCATCTGACAAGTTGGAGCTCGAGTACTCTGAGGAGGAGAAGCGGCTGAAAGTTAGGTTTATTGGGAGAACCACTCGGACCTTCAGCATACCTCTCTTGGAGTTCGGTCAAGAGGAGCTAGCAACCCCTAGGATCACTTTCAATGCTAGCGTGAAAATGCTCTCTGAGAGCCTTAAAGAAGCTATCAAGGATGCAGAGGTCATCAGCGACTTCGTCAGATTTGAGGCAAACCCAGAGGTCTTCATCATCAGAGCTTCAGGAGACAGAGGGGAGGTAGAGGTAAAGATTGACATGGCTGGAGGCGGGCTCCTATCAATCGATGTTAAAGAGCCATCCTTCGCCTACTATAGCTTAAGCTACCTCGGAGAGATGATTAAGGCGTAGCAAGCTGCAGACGTGGTGGGCGTGGAGTTTTCAACAAACATGCCGCTGAAACTCGACTTCGAGCTTCCAAGTGGAAGGATCACCTATTACCTAGCGCCTAGAATGGAGGCTGAGTAGCCTCCAAACTTTTTAGACAGTAGATGTCTGCCATGAGCACCTTTGAGAGAGAATTCTGCGCTAAGTACCCCTTTACGGAAACTGCGAGAAATTACATTGCCAGCACTGGCTTTTCTTTAGAGGATCTGGCATCTGGGGAGTTTGTAGAGATCGTGGAGAGAGCAAAGGCGAGGATTAGAGAAGCCATTCAGAGGGGAGAGATCTCGACATTTCTTGAAGGAGACTTGGACGTAGAGATTCTTTCTTACCCTGTGGCTCTAGTGATCTTGGGGCTTTTAGGCGAGGCTAGGCTGGCTAGAAGGTACGCTGTAGCTGAGTCCAAAAGGGTTGAGGAACTACTCCTAGGAGAGGATGACGATGTGTTAGTTCGAGTAGCCGAGGAAGCATTTTCTTGGAGACTTGTCAAGGAGAGAACCAGAATGGGTAGTAAGCTCATAGATTTCTGCATGCCAGTCCACCAGTTTATAGCGACGGCAGCCACATTTCACGATCCTCATTGGAAGCTGGTTAACAAGCTGGTATATGATGGACAGGTCCACTTGAGGAGAACCGAGGTTGCTCGCCTCATCGCTGAAGAAGTTAAAAACAGAGTTTTAGTGAGAATCTCCGAACTTACTAGCGTGGGAGGGGAGGCTCTAAAGAGTCTGCAGCCTCATCTTGAGGAGCTTAGAAGGGAAGCCTCGGGAAGGATGAAATATCTTGAGCTTCCAGAGGAGGGGGTAACTTCGGAAGATGCATACCCTCCATGCATTAGAAAGCTGCTGGAAGATCTGAGAGCTGGAAAGAGTCTCCCTCATATGGGAAGATTTGCCCTTACAACTTTTTTAATCAATGTGGGCGTTGATGTAGATGAAGTGGTTGCCCTTTTCAGCAGCGCCGCTGACTTCGACGAGAGCAAAACAAGATACCAAGTGGAGCACATAGCGGGGCTAAGGGGCTCCAAGATCAGGTACCTGCCCCCGAGCTGCGAGACCTTGAAGTCCTTCGGGTTATGCGTGGAAGAGGCAGGGTGCGGCAATATAAAGCACCCTCTCATCTACTATAGGAGGAAGCTGAGGAAGAGGCGGGCTACCAGTGGAGGCACCGAGCCTTCTAAGGAAGCTGTTTAAGCAATACTATGATAGCTGTAGCAAGGATGATTTCACTCTAAGAAGCTTCACTGAAAGAGAGTTTGCTTTTCTGACCTTCGATTCTGAAGGGATGATAAGGCATAAGTCGTTCTCCAGCCCAGAGGAGCTTCTTGAGTACATGAGAAATAGCCCACCAGCCCACGTGTACTATTCATCAGCTTACTATGAGACACCAGCGGCGGAGGAGATGGACGCCAAGGGGTGGAAGGGAGCTGATCTGATATTTGACATCGACGCAGACCACATAGCGACTCCATGCAAAGAGGAGCACGATACTTGGAAATGCTTGGACTGCGGAGCTGAAGGAAGGGGGATGCCCCCGGAAAGCTGCCCCAATTGCGCTTCTAAGAAGATTGAGGAATTTACATGGATGTGTGAACGCTGCCTCGAGGCTGCTAAGGCGGAGGTTCTCAAGCTCATAGAAGAGTTTCTAATCCCAGACTTCGGGGTTTCAGAGAAGGAGATAGAGATCTGCTTCTCCGGTCATAGAGGATACCACCTTCACGTGGAGTGTGAAGACTTTAGGCACCTTAACTCTGAGGCACGGCGTGAAATAGCTGACTATGTTAGAGGAGTAGGGATCGTCTTCGAAGACCATGGCTTCACTAGGCTGGGTAGCACGCGAGTACTTCTAGGTCCAAGCTTAACTGAGAGAGGGTGGAGAGGGAGGGTGGCTAGAGGGGTATACACAGTAATAGACGCCATAGATATGCATGCCCCAGTGCTCTACATGCCCGCAAGGGATTTAAACTGGCTGCGCGAGAATAGACAGGCCATCCTTGAAGCACTTTCCAAGGAGCCGCCTTTCTGGGCTATCTTCAGTAAGCTTAAGAAGCAGTCTCTAAAGGAGCTGCTTAAAGCGGCAGTAACTCAATGTGCATGCAATATCGATGAGCGGGTCACCATAGACATTAAGAGGCTTATCCGCATGCCCAATAGTCTTCACGGAAAGACGGGGTTGAAGGTCGTTAAGATCTCTTACGCCGATCTCGACTCCTTTAAGCCCTTAAAGGATGCCATCGTATTCAGAAAGGGTTATCTCAAGCTCCATGTAAAGAGGATTCCGAAACTCAGGGTAGGAGAAGTTGAAGTAGGACCATTGGAGGATAAGGTGGTGGAGCTCCCTATGGCTGCCGCTGTCTACATTCTTGCCCGGGGAGCTGGAGAGCCCGTTTGGAGGTAAGGGTTTGTATAGGCGGCTACTAGAGCTGTGGATGCAGGAGCTTGAAGAGAGGAGGTTGCAGGCTCTTAGCGACAAGGCGCTTGACGAGATAAGAGATTACTTAGATTCGCTGAAAGAGAGATTCTCGGAGGAAGGCGTTCAAGCCGCGCTTTCGAGAGCAGAGTACGAGAGAGCGCAGACGATCATAGCGAGGCTCACCGAGCTGAAGCTCAGGAAGGCATTGGAGCAGTGCAAGGAGAGGAGTGAGCTGAAGAAGGGCACTGCATTGGGTATTGAGAAGAAGTTCTTGAGGGCGGTCATGGAGCTCTTAGCCAACATGGAGCGAGAGGAAGTTAAGGAGCGGGAGGAGATCGAGAAAGCACCCAAAGAGGAGAGAGTTGTTGTGAGGTTCCTCAAGGACGTGCCCTCCTTCATAGGGGTAGATTTAAAAACCTACGGTCCATTTAAATCGGAGGACGTCGCCCTTATTCCGGTGCAGAATGCCGAGGCATTGGCAAGGAGAGGATTGGTGAAGATCGTGCGGAGGGAAGAGGCGTGAAATACCCCAAGGAGATCCGGACGTACTGCCCCAGATGCCGAAGACACACAGTGCACACGGTGACTTTGTACAAGAAGGGAAGGGAGAGGGCGCTGGCTGAGGGCGCTAGGAGGTACGCTAGGAAGAAGAAGGGCTACGGTAGCTCAAGGAAGCCCGTTCAGAAGAGGTTCGCAAAGACCACTAAGAGGTTGGCGGTGAAGATTAAGTGCAAGGAGTGTGGCTATCAGAGGCAGCGCGAGGGGATTAGGTTAAAGAAGCTGGAGATCGTGGAGGTTGGCAGGTGACACGGGGTTGGTGAGAAAGCGTAAGATTCTGATACCTCAGCCTAAGAGCAAGTTCATGAGGGTGAGGTGCCCAGACTGTGGTAATGAGCAAGTTACCTTCTCTCATGCGAGCACTGTTGTTAGATGCTTAATCTGCGGCAAGGTGCTGCTAAGGCCTCGTGGAGGCAAAGCTGAGTTGGAAGTGCCGCCGGATCACAAGAGGGATTTAGAGTAGCCGCTTTGAGGGAGCATCTATGCCCTTCAAGAGAAGTGAATACCCAGAAGTTGGAGACTTGGTGATCGCTACAGCCACCAAGGTATTTGACCATGGAGCTTACGTGAAGCTAGATGAATACGGCAAAGAAGGATACATCCCTCTCGGAGAGGTTTCCTCAACATGGGTTAGGAACATAAGAGATTACGTAAGGGAAGGTCAGAAGCTGGTGTTGAAGGTCATAAGGGTGGACGCGAGGAGAGGGCACATAGATCTTTCACTCCGTAGGGTTACAGAGCGTGAGAAGAAGGATAAGCTGATGGAGTGGAAGAGGTGGCAGCGGGCTAAGAAGCTTCTAGAGCTTGTTGCTAAGAAGCTGGGGGTTCGCTCTGCAAGGAAAATTGAGGAGATAGGGGTCAAGCTAGAGGAGCACTTTGGTGAAGCTTACGCCGCATTTGAGCAGGCGGTCTTGCTAGGGGAAGAGGTGTTGGTTAAGGCAGGGGTGCCGAAGGAATGGGCAAGGGAGATCACTAAGATAGCTCGAGAGCACGTGGAACTTCCCGAAGTTATTGTGCGCGGATATTTCACTCTTAGTTCAACAGCCCCAGATGGTGTGGAAAGGGTGAAGAGGGTGCTACTTAAAGCCCTTGAGGCCGTTAAAGGTCTTGAGGCGAGGGCGAAGATCTACACCATGGGGGCTCCGAAGTACAGGGTTGAGATAAAGGCGAGAGACTACCGGATAGCTGAGGAAGCTTTGAAGAAAGCTGTGGTAGCAGCTACTCTGCAAGCTAAGGAGGAGAAGGCAGCTATAGCTTTCACCAGGGAGTAGAAATGGGGCTTCTCCGAAAGTGCAAATCTTGTGGCAAGTACACGATCAGCGAGAAGAAGTGCCCCTACTGTGGAGGAGAGCTTGGGAACCCGCATCCTCCCAAGTTCTCTCCTGAGGACAAGTATGGCAAGTATAGGAGGATGATGAAGAAGCGGCTCTGTCTTCAAGAAGCTCCTTCCTCAGGATAGAGCACCTTGTAGACCATGACCCAGCGGTTGGGCGAGTGGTAGATCAACTCGAAGTGCTTTGGCGGTGTGAATTTGACGCCGTACTCTTCTTCCACCTTCTTGAGATAGTCGCTGTCTCCATAGAGGATCCATGGGTAGAAGAGCAACTTGAAGAGTGTGGCGTTGGCGGCTTTAGGCCCATTTGGAACTAGTAGGTATACGGTTTGCCCTTGCACCGTGAACTGCCCGTAGTTTATGTAGTCGCTGCTGTTGTATCCAGCGATGCTCATCATGGCAAAGGACTTTACGAAATCTCCGTAGGTTCCCCAAGGCATGCCCGGAAGCCCTTTAAGCGCTGGCCCCGTGTAGAAGGGGTCGTAAACTACGATGTATTGGATTCCAAGCCTCCGGTAGACGTCGATGGCTACATCTTCATCTGAGAGGAAGGCTATGGCAAGGAGCTTTATCTGAGTGCCGTTGAGAGTGTTGTTGTCCGCAACCGTCGTCTTGTTTGCCATGACGTTAATCCAGTAGCCGTAGTCCCACCATGAACCTACTACTGCTCCCGGAGGGAGATTGTCTCTCATCCACGCTAAAGCATCTCTCCAGTCTGGGAGAGCTGCAATGACTGCTGGCATGTTGGCAGAGGTCACGTTAGCCGCTATTGAAGGCACTGTCAAAACCACTAGTATCGCTACGGAGAGCAGCGCGTATCCTCTGAAGGGACTGCTCTTCTTCTTCCCCTTCTTAGCCAGTTCTTGATACTTCATGGCACTTATAGAGCGAGTCATTAAGTAGATGAAGCCAGCGCCGCCGATCAGGCTGACGGCCAGATCGGTGAATATTGTCAGCCTCACGAAGGAGGATGCCACGTAAATGCTGCTTAGCCCAAGGAGGGCTAGCAGCAGATCTTTCTTCTGGAGCCTCCTTATCATAAAGTAGAGGCCGATGGGCATGAGGAGGAGTAAGAAGCGGTAGTCGCTGAAGAAAGTAGCCCAAGTAGAGGGCAGCTGCTCCCCCACGGTTCTAATTATCGGTGGGACTGCTGCAAAGGGGTTAACTATTGCTAGGAACTTTCCTTTAAGTGCGCGGATAATGCCTGCGTAGGAGAGAGCTAGCCCAGAGATGGCTACAGCTACTATAATGCCCAGCACTAGCCTTGGAGGGATCTGAGAGCCGCGGTGGCGTCGGTAAAGCTCGGCAATCACCACTAAGACTATACCGAAGAAGGGAAGGAAGGCGGAGATGCTGGTGACAAACTTAACTAGCTTTGGCATGAAAGAAGCTGAAAGAACTCCTACAAGGATTGTAGAGACGTAGGCTACACCTAGATTGAAGTCGTATCTCCTTAAGAGGAGGGCGGCGATTAAGAAGAGGGCATAGAGGTTGTAGAGGAATAAGTATGCACCCCAACTTACCGTCATCAACCCTAAGGCTAGCCCGCTGAGAATGCCATAGAGAAGGGGTTTACGGTCTAGTGCCCTAGCAAAGAGGAACAGTGATAGGATCATGGAGAAGAAGCCCACCGTCTCAGTGTCGCAGAAACCGAGGCTTGTTCTCACAGAGAAGGTTGGAGCAATGGACAGTATGAGTGCAGCTATCAAGCC
>JAGHCH010000068.1 GCA_021160575.1 Thermoproteota archaeon
TCTAATGGATCATCTAGATCCAAGGTTCCAACAACTTGAAACTTCTCACCGATCCGCTTCTCCGCCATCAAAATACCTTTCACCAAAGGTTCACACGCAAGCAGCTGCACTGCCTTCACGCCGAGCCGCCAGCAATGAACAGCAATTTTAGCTATGTTCTCCGGGTGCTGGTAAAACCTCCAATAGTACTCAAAGGCTTTAACACCGAACTGCCCAGCCCCTATAAAGGGGCTGCTTCCAAGCATAACCTTGGGAAGCTTCAACCATAGCACACTCCCAGCCTATCTTCTTCCACTTACACTATGGGCACTGCAGCTCGTTAAACCTGCGGGCTCTAAGCTAATGCCTTTGCTCGCGCACCACGCTTATTGGGATGTCTTATCAGATGGTTCTTGGAGGACGGCATTTTGGCTGCGAAGAAGTCATCTAGCAACTTGGCTAAAGCCGAGCATGAGCTTCTAGCACTGCTTTCTCAGCAGCTGCACCCCGTCGAAGTACACTTCTTAGCGCGCCTCCTCTCTAGGAGATTCTCCAGTAGCGAGATTGTGCATGCTTTAGAATCCTTGAAGAGTAAAGGTCTAGTCGTAGAGGGGCCCTCAGGGTATGTGAGGGTAGCCAGCTTCTTTGACCGGAGGCTGGTGGAAGAGTTGAAGAGGCTGAGTAGACGGCGGAGTAGCTCTGGTTAAGGGTTTATGAACTTCCAGCTACACTTGAAAGCAGTGTGGAGGGTGTGTGCTCTGAGCTTCTCACACGATGCTAGACGCTTGAGATCTTCCACCAAATCTCTAATCGAGTTGATGGAGAAGAGGGTGAAGATTCTACGTGAAGGCGGTTTCTCCTCTAGCTACTTCAAGCCTTTAACTCAAAGCCCTAAGGCAGAGCTCTTCTTCGGTAGAGGCTGCTTCAAAGCTGTGGGAATCGATGGCTCAGAAGCCACTGAGGAACGGCTTGAAATGCTCCTCTTCTACGTGTGCGCCGCCGCCTACTCATGCACCTTTGAAGTTGCAGACGGCTTGAAGGTCGATGTCTCCGAGGCTACACGGGAAGACGCCTTAACTGTGTCCTCTTGCATCCCCCTCTGGATGGAGGACGTCGTGGAGGTAAACCCCTATTCAGCCTACGCCTACAGCGATGTTGAGTTTAAGCGCTCCATAGAGAGCATCCCTAACTCGTTGATGATGTTAGCGGAGCTGCACCTCGCCTTAAAGGCGCTGGATTCTTCAGAGGTAAGGGTCGTCATCCTAGACCGCCTTCTCTCTGGAACTTACAGCCCCTCAGCAAGGGATCTGAGGCGCCTCCTGCTCAAAGGGGCTTCAGCCTTAGAGCAAGTAGATACTCCTCATGGAAAGCTGAGCCTCCTCGACCTTCGGCTGGCTTCACGCCTGGGCGATGGCAGCTTCAAGGTTCCAACTAGAGGCGTGCACGGAGCCTACGCCCTGGTAAAGCTGCTTATAGAGGCAAAAAGGAGGGGAGAAGGGGGCATTCCTCCATCGGAAGTGAAGGATAAGCTCAGCGTGGGAGAGGATGCTGCTCAGTCTTTCATTAAGCTCCTCGTGAAGATCAATGAGGCACATGGAAACCAGCTTCTCGAAGAGAGCGAGCATGTCTTCTCAGTTAGGGAGGAGGTTCTCGGCTACTGGGATAGGGTCTCCTACGCCTTAAACTGGTTCTTTCACCACCTTTTTGAACAGGAGAAGGAGCACCCCTTGATGATTAATGAGCAGTGGCTCACCACTCTTGACCTCAACGCTATGGCTGCTCTCTCCATGGTGAAGCTTGTGGTGGAGGCACGTCGTCGCAGAGTGTTGCTCATAGGGATAGCCAAGGACACTAACGCCACGGACTTCTTGCGCTCAGTCATACCTATCCTCGAGTTCTCAAAGGGGAGGGATTACCGCCAGCTACTACCTCCATTGAGGAGTGATCGCGCCTTCCTAACCATCTTGAGTGCTGCTAAATGCGATGAGCTGCCCACTCCTTGGAGAACCATCGAGTATGACTACTGCTACTCCACCATGCACCCCTTCAGCGCAGAGGAGTTCCCCGAAGCCAACGCCATAGCTGCACGTAGAGTAGTGTTTCCAGAGCAGCTGTTCATCAAAGGGTACTTCCAGCTGAGGAGCTCCTCCCTCGACAGCTCGGTGAGAAGCCCGGTATTTGTCTACGATAGACCCTTCTACCCCGAGTTCGACGAGGATCACGTCTCTCCGGTGTTCTGCTTAGAGGGGTGGCGCAAGAAGATGAAGATGTGGCGCATAGAGGTGTTCACAGAAGCCGATGATAGAAGCCTCCTCGGAGACGTAGTGCTAGCCCTTCTAAGCCAATCCGACAACCCCGCAGTCATAGAGGAGCTGGGGCACAACCACCTCCTCTTCCTAGCAGACAAGTACGTGAAAGCTCTCTCCAAGCAGGCTAGGCGCATGCTCAAGGGCGTAGCAGACCTAGACCTCGTCGCGGTGGCTAGGAAGTACAAGGCCTTCTTCGCTGCTAGGCGCTTCAGAGATTTAAGAAGTGAAGCTGAATACATTAGGGAGAGAGCTGGTGGAGTGTAATCCATGCCACTGAACAACCTTCTTGAAGATTTCAACGGCAAGTTCAATGCTAGGCTAAGGGAATCCCGCATCAAGACCTCCACCTACGAGGAGGGAAGAATAGTTCTCACCA
>JAGHCH010000023.1 GCA_021160575.1 Thermoproteota archaeon
AGCTCATTCAAGAACTTATTGATCGAGGGGCTAACCCCAAGAAGATCGCTTATGTAAACTTGGAACATCCTCTCTTCCCTCGAAGCCAGCTTAACTGGCTCGTCAAAGCACTTGAGGAGATACACGGCTCTATAAAGGGGATATATCTGATGCTTGACGAGATTCAAGAGATTGAACGGTGGGGGGAATGGATTAGAGCACTTTACGATATGCCTCTGAGAATTAAAATAGCACTAACTGGCTCTTCCTCTGAGCTCGTTGAGAAAACTGCTTACCAAGCACTTCCAGGCCGCGTAGTTGTAGTCAGGACTTACCCCCTTGACTTCACAGAGTTCCTGAGCTTTAAAAGAATTGAAGACACAGCACTGCTCAGTGAAAGCCGGTTAAAGCACTTTGTCGACGAGTACCTTGAGTATGGAGGCTTTCCAGAAGTTGTATTAGCACCTAAGTCGCTGAGGCTTGAGCTGCTAACCTCGCTCTTCAACACTATAATCTACAGGGATGTTGTTTTGCGCCACAGTTTACGTGATGAAGTATCAATCTATGAACTTGCAAGATTTCTGTTGAGAGCTATTGGATCAAAGGTTTCACTGGCCAGAGCCTCGAGGATGCTTAGAGTGTCTGAGAACACCATTAGATCGTGGCTTACTACGCTATGCGGTGTAGGGTTGATTGATCTCTGCGAAGCTTGGTCTACAAGCGCGGTTAACGCTGTTTATAGGCAGAAGAAGGTGTACGCTTGCGATACTGGTCTGAGAAATGCGATAGTCTTCAGAGGCAAGCTGGAAGGAGGGAGGCTTTTAGAGAACAGTGTCTTTAATCATCTTGCTAGGCTAGGCGTTAAGCCCAGATATTATGAGGAGAAGGGGAGAGAGGTGGATTTCGTAGTTGACGTTGGAGGAAGGAAGTTATTCTTAGAAGTTAAATGGAGTGGAACCGAGTTTGAGCGATGGCAGCCGCCCAGAAAAGTTAGGGCTCTTTTGAGAATTGCCCACGAAGACCTCCGACCAGGAATATTACATGTTTCTAAGGTTCTCCTTACAAGAAGCGTGCTAGAACTTGAGAGGTTAACCGTGGAGGCAGAAAGATCTATGTAAGCTAAAGCCTTGATAGCAACTCGACAAGGCGATCCACTGCTTCCTGTAGGTAGTTTTTGGGTAGGGCGTAGCATGCTCTGAAGTGATCTTTAAACTGCTCTCCAAAGAGGCTTCCCGGAGCTACTGCTACATGGGCTTCCCAGATGAGCTTCTCCGCAAGCCCATCTCTAAGCTCCTCTGCCTTAGCCACCCTTGGAAAGAAGTAGAAGGCTCCCGGAGGCTTGACGCATTCAACGCCGTCAATTCTGCTTAGCTTCTCGTAGAAGTAGTCTCTATTCCACTTGCAGAGTTCAACGATCTTTGCAGCGTATTCTTCAGCTTTCTCTAGAACGGGGATGCACGCTTTCTGGGCAAAGGCTGCGGGGCTGCTCACGCTGTGCTGCTGCACTACGAGCATGTCGTCTATCAGCTCTTTGGGACCAGCTGCAAAGCCTACCCGCCATCCGGTCATGCAGAAGACCTTAGAGAAGCTGTCCACCACTAGAGTTCTCTCCTTTAAGCCATCTAAAGTGGCTGGGCTGATGTGCTTATACTCATCGTATACGTAGGCCCAGTCCACCTCATCTGAGAGTACATAGAGGTTGTAGTCCACTGCCAGATCTCTTATCAGCTTTAACTCCTCCAAGCCGTGAACGGCTCCCGTCGGGTTGTGAGGAGTGTTGACCACTATGGCTCTGCACTTCTTAGACACTGCTTGCTTCAAGGCTTCTTCTTCGATTCTCCAATGCGGCCTCTGCATGGGCACCTCCACAACTTTGCCTCCCATCATCATAGGGATAGCCTTGAAGCTCACCCAGAAGGGAGTTATCAAGACAACCTCGCTACCCTCTTCTAAAACTGAGGCGAAGAAGGCGTATACAGCGAACTTCGCTCCAGGGGTGACTATGATCTCCTCTGGAGAGTATTCTAGACCTCTAGTCCTCTTGAAGTATCTTTGAATAGCCTCTACAAGCTCTGGCAAACCTCTGGGAGGAGTATAGCGGTAGTAGCCAGACTTTACAGCGTTAACTGTCTCTGAGATAGCTTCATCAGGGGGTAAGAAGAGCGGTTCGGCCAAGTCTAGCCGGTAGACCTTCACGCTCTTCTCCCTTTCAACGCGCCGCACCAGATCGGTTAACGCCACTGGAGAAATAGGAAGTTCTTTAAATTTAGCCAATCGGAACACCGTCAATAAAGCATACAAGAAACCACATAAGTATTACTGCAGATGTATGTAGAGAGAAATTAAACCATATTAGAATCGGGAAATTTAAAAAGTTTGAAAACTTACTCTCTTACGTAAACTTAGAACCCAGCGCTGAGCAAAGGGATCAAAGTTGAAGCCGAGGTTAAAACGTAAGGAATTCCCCTTCACCGCCTTAGCTCCAAATAGGATAATGACCCTCCTAAGCATTGTCTTCTCAGTGGAGAGCCAAGACGTGCCATCAAAGATTCTCTCAATACTCCAAGAGCATGAAGCAACGTATTATCAAGGATACCTTCAACCTTTAGACGGCAGCATAGAGCTGTGCATTTTCGCTGATGTAACGGAGTGCGTTAATTTCGAAGAGCTTGTTAGAAAGATTGAGGAGCTTCCAGGGGTCATAAGCGTGGAGCACATCAAGCCTAGGAGAGGCTTTGTGGCAGACACTCTTCACTTTCCCTTGACAAGTAGGGGAGGGCTGAGGATGATTCTTTTCAGCGCCGAATTCATCTCAATGGCCTTCAAGAAAATTCACGAAGTTTTTGGTAGTGGGGGGAGCGTGATACTCTTTGAATCAGGATACGAATACGGCAGGGCGTTAGCAGAATCGTTTGCAAAAATGCTGTTTAAAACGGGAATCCCCCGAGAAAAAATAGCGGAAGCAGTCATACAAACTATTCCAGAATATGGGATGTCTGTAGGCTGGTATATTCCCGTAGTGGAGCCAGGCGATTTTAAGAAGCCTACAGTGACCTTTAAGGTCTATGAAACCTTTGAGGCGGAGGCATATAAGGGTAGACCTACTTCATGGGGCTGCGATTTCATACGCGGAGTTATAAAGGGGGTATTCGACACCCTCTACGGGAAGGATGTTGAGGTAAAGGAAGTAAAATGTAGAATTAAGGGCGACGAATACTGCGAGTTCCATGTTGAAGGAAAATAGTGGAGCTTGCAGAATTGCTATTTTGCTTTCTCTGAGAAGACCTTCTTGGCTGGTTCTCTAAACTGGTTGAACCTAGGGTTAAAGGTGGCTGCCGGGAAGGCTGCTGAATAGTGGGTTACTAAGTCAGCCATGGTGGCTCCAAACCTTATGGCGAGGACAGCTGCTTCCACTTTATCCGCTACATTACCATACCCTGTAAACTGAGCTCCTAGAAGTCTCCCTGAAGCAGAATCGTAGATCATCCTAGCCCAATACTTCCTGCCGCCTGGATAGACCGTGTAGTGGTCGAGGTACTCAACCTTTTCCACTACGGGCTTGAAGCCAGCGGCTCTAGCCTGATCTTCAGTGAGCCCGGCGGCTCCCACGTAGAGGTCGAAGATTCTTGAAACTAGGCAGCTTAAGCCCCCCGGATACTTGATGTTGAAGCCGCAGATGTTGAAGCCAGCTACGTCGCCTTGCGCCATGGCCGCCGCCGCTGTCCCCACTGTCATGGGCTCTCCAGTGATCATATGGCGAACTTCTGCCACTTCTCCTACAGCATAGACATCCCTTAGAGTGGTCTCCAAGCGGTCATCCACTATGACACCCTTTGAACCTATAGCAGCTCCAAGGTTGGCTGCAGGCTCCACCACCGGCCTAATTCCGGTGGCAAAGACTATGAAGTCTCCCTTGACCTCAGCGCCGCTGTCAAGCAGCACTCCTTCAGCCCTATCAGCGCCTAGTATCTTGACTGGAGAACCCTTCACCACCTTGACTCCATGCTGAGTTAGCTGCTCCTCCACCATTGTGGAGAACTCGCTGTCTATCGATGTTCTCAGCACTCTAGAGCGGACAACCAGCGAAACCTCTAAGCCCATCTTCTTAAAGCAGTCAGCTAGATCTGTAGCGATGTACCCGGCTCCTACCACCACAACGCTGCTAGCTTGCTTAGCCTCCTCAGCTATCGCCTTAGCGCTTGGGAAGTACCTTAGAGCATGGACGCCTTTGAGATCAACGCCGGGTATGTTAGGGATATGCGGCTTCGACCCCGTCGCTAGGACCAGCTTTTCATATCTGATTTTCTCTCCATTATCGAGTTCAGCAATCTTCCCCTTAGGGTCTCCGCCCACCAACTTGGCGTAGATCAAGGTGGCACCGTGAAACATGTGCTCGTCATCATGTAAGACGTTGGATTCTCCTATTTCGCCGCTGATATAGTAGCGTAAAGGACACTTGAAAGTGAAACCCTTCTCTGGCTTAACTATGGCTACCTCCCAATCTGGACGTAAGGTTTTCACCACTCGGAAGACGGCTAAGCCGCTATCTCCTCCTCCGGCTATTAGAACATCCACTTTTCTCAAGTAAAATCGCCTCCACCGAGAAGGATATGTTGAGCTTCTTAGGGAGAAATAGATTATGTTCCATAATCCTTGCACAGGGGCAAACCCCATAAGACATAAAGCCAGAAACCTAAAGCAGAAGGTGGAGACGGATGCCCCAGCACAAATCAGCGGAAGCAGAAACCTTTGAGATCACAAGATTACACCACTTAAGAGCCAAGATCTTCCAAGCCCTTGCAGATCCTGTTAGACTAGGAATTCTCGACTTCTTGAAGGCTGGAGAGAAGTGTGTATGCGAGATTGTGGCAGCCTTCCCTAGAAGACAGCCTACCATCTCTAAGCACTTGAGCACGCTTTATGAAGTGGGGATTCTTGATAAAAGAGTTGAAGGAAGGAGCGTGTACTACAGAGTTCGAGACCAAAGAATTTATGAAGTGATTAAAGTTGCGGAGGAGATCACAATAAAACCCCTTCTTGAAGTAGCGGAAAAGCTATAAATATAGATTTATCGACATATGCCAATAATATAACATCGCTCAATTTAACGGGTGAAAAAAGATGCTATCATGGATCTTAATAATGCTTGGAACAGGTTTAGCGGCGGGAGTTATCGGGGGGCTTCTAGGCATAGGGGGTTGCAGCATAATTCTCCCAGTGCTGATCTTTGTTTTCAATTACCCTGAACCCATCGCAATAGGAACGACTATAACAGCAGTAATCATAACAGCAGTGACTGGAGCTTTTACACACGCCCGAATGAAAAATGTGGATCATCAAACCTCGGCTATTGTTAATGTTTTTGGAGGTATAGGCGCCGCCCTAGGCTCCATCATATTAGCGCTCATCATCTCTAAAATATGGCTTCTCGATCTAATATTGGGCGCAGCATTCATCTATACTGCTTTGAGAATGCTATATGAGGGATTAAGGCGAAGAGCTGTTGGCGGCCCCTCCACTGGAAAAAGTATTCCAGGTAGCTTCGCTGCGAAGGCGCTTCTAGGCTTCGGCGTAGGCTTACTGGCGGGGCTGATAGGACTTGGGGGAGGATACCTACTTGTGCCAAGCTACATCTACTTCCTTCATGCACCAGTTAAGCTGGCTGTAGGAACCTCTCTTGAATCCTTCATTGGGCTGGCGGTGGTGTCATCCGGCTTTAAGCTGGCGCAGAAGCTGGTAGACGTGGTGACTGCAATAGTGCTGGGCGTTGGAATAGCTGTTGGAGTGCAGATAGGGGCCAAATTGGTTCCTAGAACCCCTGCTTGGGCGATAAAGGCGCTGTTCGGCGCCATCTTCTTCGTCGTAGCAGTGAAGTTCATGTTGAACGGCATCTACATGCTACTTCAAGCTGGATGACCAGTTAAACTGCTAAAAGCTTCTTTTTCTCGAGAATGCGGTATAACTTAGAAGCTAAGCTCCTAGACCTCACCTTCACATACAGAAGGTCGCCGGAGGATTCCCAGAGAACCCCCTTGAACTGGCTGATGAAGAAGAGAGCCTCCTTCTTCGCCACGATAACGTAGTATCCATCTGGAGAAGGTTTCCGAGCTCTTTCATATGCAACACATCTACTTTCTTTCAGGAGAAAATGGATGAGAGAAGGGGGAGAGGAGACTAGCGGCTGAAGCTTTGAGCTGCTTCCACCATAGCTTTGATGTTAGCTACCGGCGTTCTTGGAGCAAGGCCGCAGCCTGGAGCTAGGGCATCTACTCCATCTTTGAGAGCTTTGAGGCACTCCTCTCTCACCTGGTCTGGAGTCCCCGTTAAGAGGACTCCAGCGGGGGCGATGTTGCCCACTACCCTGCTCATATCCCCAACAATCTCTTTGGCCTTAGCGATCTCCACTTTCTCCTCGATGCTGAGGGCTGTGAAGCCAGCTTCAGCCATATCCTTGAGGATGGGAGTGGTGTTCCCGCAGATGTGGAGGACTATGGGCACCTTTGACTCCTTCACCAGCTGCTCGAGGTAGGGCTTCACAAACTTCTTGAACATACTAGGGCTTAGAATGGCCGGAGAAGCCAAGGGGTCGCAGGGAACAAGTACATCCACCCCGGCTTCCTGCAGAGCCTTGATGTAGAGGAGGTTAGCCTCCGTTGCCACTTGAACAGCTCTCTCAACTCCTTGAGGATCTCTCAACACCATCTTGCATAGTCTTTCAATGCCCATGAGATGTCCAGCTAGAGTGAAGGGGCCTTCAAAGCCAGCTATCACCGGGACCTCTCCACCAACCTCACGCTTTAAAATCTTAACAGCTTCAAGCACCACTGGAATTCTACCCCGGCTGAGAAAATCCTCTGGCACCCTTAGCTGATCCGGGCTTACATCGAGGTGCCCAGCAACTGAGGGCTGCCTATCCATGGCGCCCATCACTATTTCACAGCCCATAGCAGAGGCTTGCACCGTCAAGCAGAAAGGCACTCTAGCAGTCTCCAAGCCAACTTCACAATAGGGAGCTGCAGCCAGCTTAGCCATGAACTCCGGGTTAGAGTGGGCTTCAGGCCACTTGGCGCCAGTCTTCTCCATTAGTTCCACCAAGCCCACTTGAGTCACAGAAGTTGCCGGAACCCTGTTCACAGGAGCCCCTCTAAGGGCATTCAATACGCGTTCCCTCGGAGTCAACTAATTAGACACCTCGCAAGACTTTGCACGGCTTATTTCAAATCGCTAACCCTCTTTAAATTAAATCTTCGGTGTGAGGAAAAGCACTCATCCTCTTCTCTTGCCTCAAGAAACTCTGCTTTAGGAAGAGCAACAAGACTCCTCAAAAGTTTGACGTGACTTCAGATAATTACCGCAGCTAGTAGGC
>JAGHCH010000038.1 GCA_021160575.1 Thermoproteota archaeon
CACCACGATAGCTCTTTCAATGCCCACTCCCTCCAGAGAGCGAAGGAGATGCTCGAGAAGAGGAGCCCCGGCGACGGGGATTAAGTGCTTTGGACGTGTGAGAGTGAAGGGATAGAGCCTTACACCTTTACCCGCTGCTAAGACTACCGCTTCTCTTATCATTTTGAAGCCTCCTTGATCGCCCTCTCGACGATGTTTCTTGCTTGAGAGAAGAGGTTGTCGGCTCTGTTGGAGGTAATTCCTTCTACAGTGACTCGCATTATAGGCTCTGTCCCTGAGGGCCTTATGAGAACCCACGATTTATCTGAAAACTCGAGGCGCAGTCCATCGACTTTGGAAACGTTAGTTACGTCCTTGAAGGCGTTGCTGGCGAGTTCCTCAACCTTCTTTAGGGCAGCTCCCTTCAAGTGGTTAGGGCAAGGGAGTTTGCCCCTCAGCACTGTGAAGGGCTTATACTTTGAGGTGAACTCCTCAAGCTTCAGGTTCAGTTCTTCCAAGGCCTTTAGAATTAGAACTGAGGAGAAGATTCCATCGGGAGCTAGTGAGAACCAGGGATGTATCCATGCTCCGCAGGGCTCACCTCCCATTACACCGCCAGCTCTCTTCAGCTCTTCGGCTATGAAGACATCGCCCACCTTCGTCCTGAAAACTCTACCGCCAGCATCCTCTACAGCGATATCTACGCATGCAGAGGTATCCACGTTTACAACCACGGTGCCGGAGCCAGCCTTTGCCGCTGCATAGTGGGCGTAGGAGGCGAGCAACGAGTCTTGCTGAACAACTCTCCCCTTGCTGTCCACAGCGACCACTCTATCAGCATCTCCATCGTAGGCAAAGCCTAGGTCTAACCCTTTCAAAGCTACGTATCTCGACAGTGTTGAGAGCGATTCTTCATCGGGCTCAGAGCGCCTTGCCGGGAAGAAGCCATCTGGCTGTGTATTGAGCGCGTATACTTGACAGCCAAGGGACTGGAAGATCTTTAGGGCTATGTAACCTGAAGAGCCGCATCCGGGGTCTATGGCGACGCGCCAACAGCGCTTTAAGCTAACTGCACGGAGCACCTCGTCAATGTAGTGGATCACTAGATCTTCAGCGCTTTCTAGAGAGCCCGGCTTTGAGGGGGCTTGAGGAGAGCCCTTGAGGAGGAACTCCTCTACAAAAGTGCATTCCTCTTCCGGCAATGAAGAGCCATCTCTAATGAAAACCTTTAGACCATTGTACTCCGGCGGGTTATGGCTAGCCGTCACCATTACCCCCGCGTCAAAGAAGCGGGTTAAGTAAGCCAAGACAGGAGTGGGAGTAAGCCCTACTAGTGCGACGTCACATCCATAAGCTAAAGCGCCAGCAGCAACTGCTAGAGCGAGAGAAGGCCCCGAAGTCCTCGAATCCCAGCCTACCGCAAGGCGCTTCACGCCTCTAGGAAGCTGTGGGAGTGCAGCCCCCAGTTTTAGAGCGAAGAGTGGAGTAACCTCGCTTTCAAAGAGGCCCCTAATCCCAGAGCTGCCGAAAAGCTTAGGCAAGAGGAGCTACACCTAGAGGAGAAAACAGCCTTGAGAGCTTATAACTATTGCATACAAGCTAGGCAGCCAGCTGCAGCTCCTCTAGGATTGGAGCCTTCAAGAGCTCTGTCTTGAATACCTCCACCTTCCGTAAGGGGTGGATCTTTTTAGCCTCGTTGTAGACTTCGGAGGCGATCTTGCCTAGAACTGCTTGCTGAATGAACTCCTCAAAGTTTAGCTGCTCAGCTTTTCGGTAGACGGTCTGCTCCATGATCTTTCTAATGGCTCTTTCTTGCGAGGTCTTTGCTCTAGTGGTGGTGAGGGCGATGAGGTATACTTGAACTATGTAGCCATCCTTGGTCTCCACGGTGAATATTCCATCGATTCTCGAACTGCCTCTTCTCACTAAACTTCGTAGGTAGTCTCGGGCGAAGTCATGCCCTTTGAAGATGGTGTATGCGTTTTCTCCTTCTACCCGCACTATTTGGAAGAAGAGCTTGACGTGCTGTTGATCGAAGTGTCCAGTGATATCGTAGAGGGTGGTTTCGATGACGCGCCCAATCAGCTTCTGGGGGCTATCAGCAGGGGTAGTTCCTACAGCTACGTTTCCGAAGAACTCTGGAGCGTATACGGTGTACCACTTCTTGAGTCGCCACTTGTCTCTTAATCTGGCTCTGCTGGACAAGTGTATCACCGCTTTTAGGCTTGGTGAAGTTGAAGAGCGAGTCTATATAAGCTTTAGCCCATGAACGGCTATTCAACTGCTCTTAGAGTTGAGAGGGCTAGCTGCATTGAAGAGAGAAGGTCATCTACTGTTGAGAGAAATGTTTGAAGCCCTTTTCTGCACTCGACTGTGACTACCACTTTCTTGCCATCGAGAACTGTGCAGATGGACAGCCCTTTTGGTAGAGGGAGATTATCGGGAGCCGTTGCTTTGGAGGCTACTTCAGCCTCTTTGGAACTATCGAAGGTTAGCATAATCTTCGAAAGTATGTGAACTGAGAGAACCTCACTCTCTTGCTTCACGGCTAAGAGCCTCCAAGAAGGCTTCCTCAGTTCTCAGCGGAATTTGTGCTCCAGCCGCCGTGCTGTGACCTCCTCCTTCGCCTTCCACGGCAGCTGCAGCTTTGCCCACTGCCTGCCCTAGGTGGAAGCCGCGTCTAGCTAGTTTGGGCGAGCAACGGGCGGATACCTTCACATAAAGCGGGGTGTTCACAAAGCCTACTAGGATGCTATTATCTTCAAATCTGCTTGGAGAA
>JAGHCH010000116.1 GCA_021160575.1 Thermoproteota archaeon
CTTATAGGGCTGGAGGGAGGGATCGCCGTAGAGGTTGAAGTCCATGAGGTTCATCAGGGCAGCGTCAACATACTGACCTATGATTGTCGCGTTTCTGTAGAGCTCCGCCTTAGCCGCATAGAGAGCTGCACCTAGAGGCATAAACTTCAGTAAATTCTCTATATAGCGGTAGCCTATCTCAGCGTTGTCTGGCCAATAGTTTATCCACCAAGTTCCAGCTTCATACCAGGACACTCCAGAGGAGGTGACGGTTGCTATGGCCCCTCTTTTGAGCAATGAGTACCCAAGGTTTTCTGAGTCTTCTGGACAGCCGTTGAGGCATGCAGCTTGATAGACAATGGAGGGAGTCTCGTCAGAGAGAAGTGAGGCATTAGAAGAAGTGACCAAGGGCTTCCAGAGCATTTCACCAGACTCGGGCACGCCGTCTCCATCGTCAGAGACCCATATCTTCCGGTAAACGCCTGCGGGGTTGCCGTGGCCCCAGCAGAAGACTATGCCGTAGCCCTTCTGCCACTCACTTACCACGTTTCGACTGGTTGAACTCATGTTGAAGTAAGGAGCATCCTCGGGAACGGGGGCCAATCCCTCCCGCTCGTAGAAAACACACCACTTAAATGGGACTAGAGATCTTGAACTAGCTGGAATTAGAAGTTTCTCTATGAGACATTTAGGCAAATCTCGCCCATCGGAGCGCGGCCATTCTGAGCCATCTTCATTCTCATAGTTGCTTATCGCCATGGGCAGCAGCACTCTATAGAGCCAGTCTTCTCTAAGCTGGTTGAAGTTCATAATTTTATCTAGGATGTAGTCTAGCTGGCGATAATCATCATTGTACACGGGGATCCTCCCTACGAGAACCTCGGGATAGAGATCTATGCCGCCAATATCATCGGGATCTCCGAAGATGCCGTCGCCGTCAAAGTCCCAGTTGCCAGTGAGATCAGCGTAGAAGTAGTCGGTGGGACATGGATAGGAGGTGGAAAAGGGATAGCACATCATCATGGGTAGGTCGCCGAAGCTGTCCCGATCGTCGAGGGGGTCGTCTGGATCGGGGTTTCCTACGAGGAGGACATACTTAATGTTGAGGGCTTGATAGTTCTCTTTGATCCAGTTTCTAATGTTTATGGCTCGCTGCTGCCCTTGAGCTGTCCCATACTGATCTTCGGTGATCACGTAGACGCTGAAGCCTCTAGATTTAAGGAAGCTCTTGAAGTCGTCAAGTTTCTGGCTGTTGGCGGCTATGCTGTTGGTAGTGACTATTAAGTAGCCTTCCCTTAACTGTGAAGCTACTGCTCTTTGCCCGTAGACTTGCAGATCTCCTTTATTCACAATATCGAAGCCGAGATCCTTCAGCAACTTGATTGTAGTTAAAGTGAGAGTTGATGGAAGTTTTGGATCCGTTTTGTAAGCTATCTTGACCACAGCTCTTTCAACGAGGTAGAGCTTCTTCTCAACAGGGTTGTACTGAACCGGTGTGAACTCAACCTTCACGAGCTTGGCTTCCCTTACTTGCCCTTTAGCCACAATGGATACAGGAGACTTCGGGTAGAGGGCATCTCTGCCGTAGATCCCCATGTTCGGGGTGCCCACGCTTACACGTGGAGGCTCCACGTCTCCGGGGAGGAATGGCGGTGCTGGTGGTATTTCATAGCAGCCTTTCAGTACATGCCTCTTAAGCTCGATTGCAACGAGTTTAACTGTGGAGAGTTCGGCGTTGGGTGGCAGTAAGAAGGTGTAGGTTTTTGAGGGAAGGATGGGGGCGCCGGGAGGGCCTCCTAGATAGAAGGTTTCCACTATTGGGAGCTGATAGCCTTCTACGTCGACGATTTTGAGGGGTGGAGGCTGGAAGACGTAGAGAATGGGCTGTTCCAGCCCGCTTGTAGGTTGGAGGAAGAGTAGGGAGCTTGCCAGCAAGAGGCAGATGAGCAAGAGAGGATGAGCTGCTCGAGGCATGTGATCACCGAGCTATTCTAGCTCCAGCTCTATGGTGTCCTCGGCCTCGAAGAGGGGTTCTCCACAGGAGGGGCATTTCATCGTGGCTGTGACCGTGATGGAGATGAAGTCCTTTCCCAGCTCCTCTACATAGCAGTCGAGATCTACATCGTTCTTCGAAACCTCTACAGCTTCGCCGCAGACCCTGCACTTGAAGAGAACCATCTCAAGAGGCCTCCGCTTATGCTGTTTAGGGGGAGACTAGCCATATTAAAGTTGGGGTTGTTTCAAGGCATTTAATAGTAAAACTATGCTGAAAATTCCATGGTGTATGCTCAGCTCACTTGGGCCTCCCAAACTCCAAAGTTCTTATTGTAATTAAAGGACTGTAGGTTCACCGGCTTTAGGCCGTTGAACACCATGGTCAAGCCGAGGGGCTCCTCGAGGGACAGTACTTGGTATCCTATCCTAACTAGGTAGAGCCCTGGCGTTTCGACGGGGAGCTTCATGGTGATGGAATCGTGGAGGATCTCCATGGCAGAAGCTGAGATAGCTTTTGCATACACGTTTTTCTCAGGGATCTTGAACGAGGGATCTAAGACAATGCAGCCAACCCAGACTTTATCACCGTTCACGGGCTTTGAAAGCTTAAAGCTGACTGTGATGGCTGCTGGGGCATCATTAACTTGCACCTTGAAGAGGAGACACTCCACATGTTCTGCTTCCACCAAGTTGAGGCTTTGACCCTTTTGGAGGGACAAGCAGAGATCAGGGCTGCAGGGATATGGTAGCTGCACCAGCTTTAGTGTGAAGCATCTCGGACTGTTGCCCAGCTCCAATAGTAGAATTGCAGATCCACCTTGCAGAACTTGGTAGAGCCAGCCCATTTGATAGTGGGTGCCATTGTAGGTGAAGCCTCCCCAAGTAGTAGAGTAGACCGGGATGATTGCCCTATGAAAACCATACTCTGGCAAAATCCCTGTGGGATACCAGCAGCCAATTAAGGGTCTAACGGAGGATTGACCTGGAAGAGCTTTTCCACCAACTAGGTATAGCTCTCCTCCCGGAGGATTCTTCTCTAGGTATAGGGGCTTGCTGTCCTCTAGGGGGACTTCAAGTGCTACGAAGGGTGAAGAGCTGTTGACTAGATAAACTCCAGGGGAAACGGGGATGCAGGGAACTACCATTACTTCCACGTAGCCAGCCGCGCGACACCTCTCCGCCGTTACATTCACGAGGATTGTCCCCTCATCAAGCAGCACTAGTGGCTCATATCTGTAAAGGTAGGGTAGAGACACAGTCTCAATGGGCACTTCATAGCAGTAGATGAAGCCCCCTTGGCTGCTAGTTACCTTCAGAGCTGCGCGCAAAGCAAGTGAACTATCGTAGGATTCAATTGCTTGTACTACTAACCTGGCTTGAATGATGGCTTTACATGGAACCTGGAAGAGCAGGTGTTCGACGCCGTTAGATACGTTAAAGAGCTCCTTGAGTAGTTGGCAGCTGATGTTCAGCGGACTTGCTTGGAATTCTGAAGGGGGTATTGGCTTGTAGACCTCTATGCTTAGAGGGGCTTTGAAGAAGCGCAGAGGAGAGGAATCAACTTCAACTACCCATATCTCTAGCTGGTGAATAGCGGGTGTAGCGTCGTCGGGAATTGATATCACCACTCGAATTTCCTTGGAGAAGGATCCGTGCACTTCTAGAGTTTGGGTTCCTGGTACTACTTTGAGGTTGGAGGGGAGCAGCACTTCAGCCAGCTGGGGAGGGATGGAGGAGCCCTTTGACAAGTATTCTTTGACTGCCTCATAATTTGATGCGATGGCTTCAGGTTTGAAGACGTAGATGGCTAAATGCGCTTCACCTTGCCCTTGCAGCTTAAGAGCTATAGATGTGGTTTCGCCGGGACATAGCTTAACTGCTAGAGGAGATAGGGTTACAGAGAGTTCTAGCTGCTTCTGAGAGGGAATGAAGAGCAGTAGTGCGCAGACAGCGCCTATCGCTACTACGGCTATGATGGCTGCCGCCAGGATTGCCCTTGAAGAGAGCATGGGAGGCTCCTCCACCAATCTCGAGTTAGTAGAAGACGCTGCCAGAGGAGTACTTAACTTTTTAGCTGCACCACTCTAGCTAGGCATTGCTTTGAGGGAGGAGGCAAGGCTTGAGGATCCTTGCAATTCACCCTATCTTGGAGCGTGAGGGCTACGATGAACTGACGAGGAAAATTCTCTCGAAGGTCGCCTTTCAAGGTACGGAGATAGATGTTGTCAGTCTTGAGAGAGGGCCAGCCTCCATCGAGTCAGCCTACGATGAAGCTTTAGCAGTGCCAGAGGTTCTGAAGATTGTGGTTAAAGCTGAGAGGCAGGGCTATGATGCTGTGGTGATTTTGTGCATGGGAGATCCAGGGGTGGCGCCAGCTAGAGAGCTTGTAGAAATTCCGGTGGTTGGCCCCTGCCAAGCCTCCTTGACTATAGCATCCACGCTCGGCGAGCGCTGCTCGATACTGACTATTCTCAGGGAGGCAGTTCCAACTTTCTGGAGGCTTGCTAGGCGCTATGGCTTTGAAGGGCACTTGGCTTCAGTGCGCTCCATTGAAATCCCGGTTTTGAAGCTCTGGGATGACCGTGATGCGGTCTTTAGGGCTTTGGCAAGGGAGGGGCGCCTAGCCATCGAGGAGGATGGGGCGGATGTGCTCATCTTAGGGTGCACTGGGATGATGGATTTGGGCGAGAGGCTTCAGCAACAGCTTGGAGTGCCGGTGGTGGATCCAGCGCTGGCGGCTTTGAAGTATGCTGAGCTGCTGGTTAGCTTGAACCTCTCCCATAGGAGGGTTGCCTTGTCCGAGGGCTAAAAGGCTAGCTGGGAGGTGGGAGAGCCTTGGTGAAGGCCACCAGCATTAGGTGCGCTAAGTGTGGGAGGGAAGTCTTTCGATACTTGAAGTTTGGGAAGGGGCATCTCTGGCATTGCTGGAAGCCTAGAATTGTCCGAGACTACAGCGTGAGGGAGGGGAACTTGGTGAAATGCCAATGCGGCAACGTAATAGGCTTCGATGTCGGGATTTACATCAAGTTGCGGCAGAAGTCCTTTACATGGTGAAGAAGGGGAAAGATGGAGATGGTTAGGAGGAGACGATCATCACCGATCCGGGGGATGCTGCGTAGATCCAGTAGCCGGAGGCTGGCATGATACCTTGAGCCTGGCTGTAGCGGTACCTTTCGGGTACCCATGTCCAGAGAATGGGATGACATCTAGCTGTAGATTCTACCACCACTGCAAGGTGTGAAGCTGAGCCTATGAGGTTCCAGCCCTTCCTTAGATTTAGCGGATATTGGTAGAGAGCGCCGCCCTTCACGGTTATGGATACGTCGCTGGTTACGTAGACCCAGTAGCCTTCGCCCGGCTTCAAGGTTTCCGGCTCATAGTACTCCTTAACTTCGGGGTTCCAAGCATAGATTGCGTAGCTCGCCGAGGATCCTTGGAAGAGCTGCTCCGGCGTGAACTCCTTGTCAACTGGGATACTTACTAGATTCCAGCCTCTATGCAGTGTTAAGGCGATGCTTTCAATCTTCTTCTTAGCCAGCACGGCGTATGTCTTGAAGTTGCTAGTTAGAGAGGTGATGTTCACTCCGACCACGTTTCTCGCCGTGTCGAGAACCCTTGAGCAATTCCACCCGCTTTCATGCCAGCTTCCATCGTACATCCACACCTCGTAGGTGGACTCGTTAATCTCTGGGGTGGGGAGGTAGGTGAAGTTGATGTATAGCCATGAGGAACCAGCTATGTCAAGGTAGGATAGCGTTGAGACATAGCCCTCTGGAGGAGCAGCTCTCTCGAGGCAGCTCCGCATCTCAAGATCTCCACCTGGAAGGAAGGAGACATCCGAAGCCGTTACAATGAAGTCCGCCAGCAAGTCTAGCCAGGAGAAGTTGAACTCTGAAAAGTTAAATCCTCTTGAGGGAAGGGAGATGTTTGGAAGATTGCTGGGGGAGACATTGTAGGTTACTAGGAGCACCGCTTTGAAGACTGAATTATCCGAGTCTTGTAGCACTATGGAGCGTGTCTTCGTGTCAGAGTGGTTGATGGCAACGCAACAAGTTTTCAAGAGGCATTTATGGGAGTCCTTTATAAAGATGCCAGCGGGGTATGACTGTATGGAGAAGGTTTTGAAGACCAGTGGCTGCAGCTGCAACACGATGACACCGCACGTATCAACTGTAATGTTGTCAGCCTCGATGAGGCTAATTCCCCTTGCCGTGATGAAGGACACTGGCAGCGGGCTAACTAGAACTACTGTTCTCTCCACACGACAATCAGAACCCCTTATTGCCACGCCGTCGCCTATGATCACCAACACCAAGCAGTTTTCGATGACTACTCCCTTAGCGCCACTATCTACTTGAACACCCATAGGCAGAAGAACCGTGTTGAGAAGGGTGCATTTTTCAGCGGTTCTGGTGAAGCACACCGAGTAACCCTTTAGTGTGGCGTCCACATAGAAGTTGGCGATGGTCACGTTGTATGCATTAACTTGAAAGCAGCCTTTCAGCCAAACAACACCTTCAGGGGTGACTGCTGCATTGATGTAGAGGCTATCGACGTCTATGGTTACATCCTCTGTGTAGTTGCCGGGGTAGACAAGGATAGTATACCCTGGCTTTGCATTGTCCACTGCCTCTTGAATGGAGCTGTAATCTGCCCCGCTATCGGGGGGACCTACGGTTATCACCTTAGCTGCAGATGTGGGGAGAAGAGCTAGGAGGAGAGCTAAGAGGAGAAGAGGTATGAGGAGATGGGGGTTTCCCTTCAAGGAGCTCCTCCTCCGTGAAGAAGTGATTACTAGAAAGGCCTCCAGTTAAATTCTGTATGATGGGACATAAAGGCTTTTATACCGAGTAGTCAGTAGTAACGCCAGTGGTTTGAGGCGGGTCTTTTAGTGCATCGCAGGGGAGTTACTCCAGTACTAGGCGTCATGTTTCTCATACTTATTACCGTTGCTTCCACCATTGCACTCTATGGTAATGTGATGGGTATGTTAAGGCTTCCCGAAGACAACTACATGTACCAACTGACAATAGAGGCGGTGGAGCTGGATGCAGCTGAGGATAGAATAGTGATCTACGTGAAGAATCAAGGAGATGAAACGGCTGAGATAGACTCTGTATATGTGCGAACGCTTCAAGGAGTTGGCTACAAGGCATACCTTCAAAACACCGTCAGAATTTCTCCAAGGGAGACCAAGAAGATAGAGGCGGTGGCTAGTAATGATTTGAAGGCTGGGGAGATTTACATCGTTAAGGTAGCTCCTTCTGGAGTGGCTCTTTCAGCTACTGCTCTTAGCGGAACAGCAGAGTGGAAGGAGTATCCTAGCAACCCGCTTCTCAGTCAGGGTAATCCTCCAACAGGATGGGCGGGAACCTTTCAACCATACTACCCGTCGGTTATCTACGATAGCAGCCACTTCGGCGAAGATGCAGGAGACCCTATAGGCGGCACTGGAAAGACCTATCAAGTGACGCCATACTACAAGATGTGGTTTGACACACACGATGGAATAGCCTTCGCATACAGCGAGGATGGCAAGAGCTGGTATGTGGTTGGAAAGATCACGGGCTTGACGGCTGCGAAGCAAAAGCATCCAGTTGTTCTCTACGATGCTGGAGGCTTTGGAGGAGGAGCAAAGTATAAGATCTACTACTGGACGGGCAAGCTGGATAATAGCTCCGTGAAGCATGTGGACCCCATAGGCTACGCTGAGTCCAACGATGGGACCTCATGGTTTAATGAGCGA
>JAGHCH010000046.1 GCA_021160575.1 Thermoproteota archaeon
GTATCGAATAGGCGTCATCGCCGGGGACACCACAACAGATATTGACGCCTCTCGAATAGCTAGGCATGGAGTCTCCTCGGTGCAGGTCAATACTGGAAAGGAATGCCATCTAGATGCTCTTCTGGTGAGGCGTGCCCTCAAAAAGTTGCTTGGCAAGAAAGTCGACTTAATCTTCATAGAAAATGTTGGCAACTTGATATGCCCCGCTGACTTTCCGGTAGGGGCTCATAAAAGGGTGGTCGTAGTCAGTGTCACAGAAGGCGAGTATGTTATAGTTAAGAAGAGGGATATTTTTCTCGCCGCTGACGTAGCAGTGATTAATAAGATAGATCTTGCTGACGCTATGGGGGTTGACCCAACAAGGCTTGCTCAAGACGCTAAGAAGGCTAATCCGGCCATTAAGGTGGTGCTCACTAGCGCTAAGCTCAACCAAGGCATTGAAGAGTTGGCAAGGGCTCTAGAACTTATTTAGCGGCGTCAGACCGCCCATCTATTTCTCTCACCGCCAAAGCTCAAGAGACCGTCGTCTCTTCATCCGCCACTACCCTTTTATACAAACCTGTATAAAAGTTAGCCCACTCTGCATCAATGCAGTTTGCCTCAGGCGTTTATGACTGAAAACAAAGCATATATAGTCGGGTTCGCTGGGTTTAAGCGGACTCCGTAATGGAGGTGCACGCTGAAAGTGTTCAAGAAAATTTTGATTGCTAACCGCGGAGAGATTGCAGTGCGCGTCATCCGTGCAGCTAAGGAGCTCGGCATTAAGACGGTGGCCGTCTACTCTGAGGCTGATGCCAACGCCCTCTTTGTCTACCTAGCGGATGAAGCCTACTGCATTGGTCCTGGGCCAGCTAAGCTCAGCTACTTGCAAATGGACAAGCTCATTGAGTTAGCAAAAAAGACTGGTGCAGAGGCTATCCACCCAGGCTATGGTTTCCTAGCTGAAAACGCTGAGTTCGTGAGAAAATGCGATGAGAACGGCATAGTCTTCATAGGGCCTCCTGCCAAGGCTCAAGAACTCCTCGGAGACAAGCTCGGCGCTAGGAGGACCATGAAGGAAGCGGGCATACCCATCGTTCCCGGCGCCTTAGACCCCATTGAAGATGAAAAGGAAGCCATGAGCTTTGCCAAGGATATAGGCTTCCCGGTAATTGTTAAGCCTGTGGGAGGCGGCGGAGGCATTGGCATGCAAGTCTGTAGGTCTACAGATGAGCTGGCTAAGGCTATTAAAACCGCCCAAACTCTCTCTGCTTCAGCCTTCGGTAGAGCTGACGTCTACATCGAGAAGTACGTCGAGAAGCCCAGACACGTTGAAGTGCAGATTCTGGCGGATTCTAAGGGGAATGTCATTCATCTAGGTGAGCGCGAGTGTTCCATTCAAAGAAGGCACCAGAAGCTCATCGAAATCCATCCATCACCAGTAGTGGACGATGAAACCCGAAAGAGAATAGGTGAAATAGCCTGCAAAGCAGCCAAGGTAGCTGGCTACGTCAACGCTGGAACAGTTGAAATGCTCTACTCTCCTAAAGACAACGAGTTCTACTTCCTCGAAGTCAACGCGAGAATTCAAGTCGAGCACCCCGTAACAGAGCTGGTGACTGGCGTCGACATAGTCAAGGAGGGCATTAAGATCGCTGCTGGAGAACCTCTCTCCTACAAGCAGAGCGACATCCACTGGTTTGGAGCAGCCATTGAATGCCGTATCAACGCTGAAGACCCAGCAAACAACTTCCTCCCCTCAGTAGGCACCATCACCAAGTATATCGAGCCCGGAGGACCCGGCGTGAGAGTTGACAGTGGAGTCTATGAGAGCTTCACTGTGCCACCCTTCTACGACCCGTTAATCGCCAAGCTACTCGTCTGGGGCAGAACATGGGAAGAAGCAGTCATCAGAATGCGCAGAGCTCTAGATGAGTATGTTATAGAGGGCATTAAAACCAACATACCTTTCCATAAGGTTGTCATGGAGGATGAAGCCTTCATCAGAGGTGAGCTCAGCACCGAGTACATCGCCGATCGCAACATTATTCAGAGAACCCTTGACTTCCTCAAGCAAGAGGAAGAGCAGAAAAAGAAGAAAGAGGGAATCATCGTCAAAGCAGCTCCAGCGCCTAAGAAGGAAGCAGCTGCTCCCGCCGGAGTTCCAATTACCGACAGAAAAACCGTGGCCATTGCAACCGCGATTGCCTCCTACATGACCAAGAAAGCTGAGAGAACTCGAACCACCAGCGGCTGGGTTCTCTCTGGAAGAATGAGATACTCCTAAGGGGGTTGCGCTGAATGGCGCATAAAGCATCCTTCGTTCTTCAAATAGGCGATTCAAAATTCAACGTGGAGCTTGAGGAGTTAGGTCTAGGCGACTACAAGGTTAAGGTGGACGATGAAGTCTTTGAAATCAAGCTGGAGGAAGCAGCCTTCGGAGCTGCTCCTGCTGCTGGGGGGTCTGCTCCTGCTGCAGCGGCGCCAGGAGCTGCAGCTGCTTCTTCAACATCTGCTGCCGCAGCTGAGGGAGGTGTTATCGCAGCTCAGATGCCTGGAACTGTAATGTCCATTAAGGTAAAGCCCGGCGATGCTGTCAAGGCTGGCGATGTCCTATTGACTATGGAGACGATGAAGATGGAGAATCCAGTTAAAGCCCCTAGAGACGGTGTAGTGAAGGAAGTTAAAGTTTCTCCTGGAAAGTTCGTCAACCCTGGAGACCCCCTAGTAGTTCTCGAGTAAAGGAGGTGAACTGATTTGGCATACGGCCTTGATGAACTCTACAAGCACCTTGATGAGCTTCGCGAAAAGGCCAAGCTAGGCGGAGGCACCCAAGCCATAGAGAAACAGCATGAGAGAGGCAAGCTCACAGCTAGAGAGCGGCTAGAGCTGCTGCTAGATCCAGGAAGCTTCGTGGAGATCGACGAGTTTGCTGTGCACCACTGCTTCGACTTCGGCATGGAAAAAAGAAAGTGCCTAGGAGATGGCGTAGTCACTGGCTTTGGAACGATTAACGGACGTCCTGTCTTCGTTTACGCTCAAGACTTCACTTTCATGGGAGGATCCCTTGGAGAAAGGCATGCAGAGAAAATCGCTAAGATACTCGATACCGCCCTGAAAGCCGGTATCCCCGTAATAGGGCTCAACGACTCTGGTGGCGCTCGTATCCAAGAAGGGGTTGCCTCTCTAAGAGGCTACGGCGAGATCTTCTACAGAAATGTCATGGCCTCTGGAGTAATACCGCAGATCATCGCCATCATGGGTCCCAGCGCTGGAGGCGCCGTCTACTCACCAGCCCTCTGCGACTTCATCTTCATGGTGAAGAAGACTAGCTACATGTTCATCACTGGTCCCAAGGTAGTTAAGGCAGCCATAGGAGAGGACGTCACCTTCGAGCAGCTTGGAGGCGCCGAGGTGCACGCCAAGCTCAGCGGCATCGCCCACTTCATTGCTGAAAACGATGAGGACTGCATCAACCAGATTAGAGCGTTATACTCCTACCTGCCCTTCAACAACATGGACGACCCGCCCTACATGGACACTGGAGATCCACCAGACAGAGTAGACAAGGACCTTGACACAGTAGTGCCCGCAGACCCCAAGCAGCCCTACAACATGTACGATGTTATCAACAAAGTAGTGGACGCTGGGACTTTTCTCGAAGTCCACCGCTACTACGCGCCAAACGCCATAGTGGGCTTTGCTAGACTTAACGGCAGAGTAGTGGGCATCGTAGCTAACCAGCCCATGATCTATGCTGGTTGCCTAGACATAGATTCCTCAGACAAGATCGCCCGATTTGTGAGATTCTGCGACTGCTTCAACATCCCCTTAATCACCTTCGTGGACGTTCCCGGATACCTCCCTGGAACAAGGCAGGAGCATGGCGGCGTAATCCGCCATGGTGCTAAAGTCATCTATGCTTACTCGGAAGCTACCGTACCTAAGCTAACAGTAATCTGCAGAAAAGCCTATGGAGGTGCCTACATTGCTATGTGCAGCCGCCATCTAGGAGGGGACATGGTCTTCGCTTGGCCCACTGCTGAAATTGCTGTAATGGGTCCAGAGGGCGCTGTAGAGATTGTGTTCAAGCACGAAGTCATGAAGGCGAAGACCCCAGAAGAAGCCCAAGAGATCATCAATAGGCTCACCGCTGATTATAGAGCTAAATTCGCTAATCCCTATGTGGCTGCTGAGCGGGGCTGGATAGACAAGGTGATCAAGCCCAGCGAGACAAGAATGTACCTGTGCAAAGCTCTTGATGTGCTGATCACAAAGCGTGAAATCCAGCCAAGGCCTCCCAAGAAGCACGGCAATATTCCAGCGTAGCAGGAACTCCCGCAACTTTTATTAAACAAATTTAGCTTTTGCTCCCTTCGATACATGGAGGTGCGCTTCTTGGCAGAAAAAACCCCGAAAAGACCTTTAGAAGGGATACGAGTTCTGAACCTCTCGTGGGCTCTCTTTGGACCCTACTGTGGAATGATCTTAACAGATCTAGGAGCTGAAGTTATCAAAATCGAAAGGCCAGTGCTAGGAGATCAGTCGAGGCAATGGGGTCCCTTCTTCCCTAACGTGCAGCCACCGAACAACAGCGGTTACTACGTGAGCCTACACCGTGGGCAGAAGGGCATAACCCTTAACCTTAAGCACCCCAAGGGTAAAGAGATCTTCTTGAAACTGGTGAAGATTTCAGACGTAATTGTGGCTAACTTCAGACCTGGCACCCTCGAGGAGTGGGGCCTAGGCTACGATGTGCTCAAGGAGGTCAACCCGAGGATCATCGTCGCCCTAGGCTCTGGCTTCGGACAGGAGCGCTATCACCCCTTCGTGTCGCCATGGGCAAGCTACCCAAGCTACGATATCGTCGGACAAGCCTTCGGAGGTTTCATGGAGCTTAACGGCTGGCCAGACAAACCTCCATGCAGAGCTGGCTCCTTAATAGGGGACATCATCGCTGGGCTCTTCCTAACCATCGGCATCTTAGCTGCTCTCAGGTGGCGTGAGATCACTGGTAAGGGGCAGCTAATAGACGTGGCTCAAGCAGACTCCATCCTAGCGGCTATGGAGAACGCCTACATAAGATACTCCATCTCTAACGAGGTTCCCACCAGAATAGGCGCTAAGCACCCAACCATTGCTCCCTTCGATGTTTTCAAGGCAAAGGACGGCTGGGTAGTTATAGGCGTAGGCAACGACGCCATCTGGAGGAGGTTCTGCCAAGCCATTGGAAAACCCGAACTTATTGATGATCCTCGCTTCAAGACAAATCCAGATCGCTGCGACCACTACGACGAGCTGAAACCAATTGTAGAAGAGTGGACCAGCCAGCGCAACAAGAGGGATATTTGGCAGACCTTGGTCAAATACGACATTCCAAGCGCGCCCGTCTACACCATGAAGGACATCGATGAAGATCCACACTTTGAAAAGCGGCAGATGATAGTTGAAATCGATCAGCCGCCTTACGGCAAGGTCAAGATCGTGGGCTGTCCAATAAAGTTCTCGGAAACGCCGATTACAACGGAGTTCTTCGGTCCAGCTCCATTGCTGGGGCAGCATACCGAAGAAGTACTTCAACAACTCCTTGGCATGAGTAAAGAGGAGATCGAGCAGCTCCGCAAGGAAGGCGTGATATAACCCTCCTTTTTTCCTCCGTTCTCTGCCATTTTCATCCTTTAGCAGCTTCCAGCATCATAATGCTCTTCCGGATCTCTGCCTTAAGAACGGGTGGGAGCTCCGGCAAGCCTGGATCTAGAAATCCTCTAACCAGCAGACTTATCGCCTTTTCAGGGGGCACTCCTCTAGCCATCAAGTAGTAGAGCTGCTCCTCCTGCAGCTTCCCTATGGCGGCTTCATGAGACAGCTCGGTCTCCGGGTGCTTAGCTAGAATTTCAGGTATTGAGTGGATGGAGGCTGAAGGGCAAAGCACTAACCCTCTGCACTCCAAATGTGCCTTAGTACCTGGAGCCTCTCCCACAAGTTGGCCACGAGTCACAACCTTAGCGTTGCCAGTGGCAACTACTTTCGACAAGATCTCACCAGTAGCAGCTCCCCCTCTAAGAATTATTCTGCTTCCCATGTCAACTTCCTCAAAGTGGCTGGCATAGATTACAGAGCTAAACTTCGCTGAGGCTTCTCTTCCAGCTAGCCAAGCCGTTGGATAGGTCTGCAAGCTTTTCAGGGGTCTCAAAATGATGTAATTACTGATGAAAACTCCCTTCTCCTCAACCACCACTCCAGTTCTAGGCCTCACATACGCTCTTTCAGGCCAGCTATGGATCATCGTAAAGACAACTTTAGCGCCGCGTTTCACATAGAACTCCGAAATACCTAGATGTAAGAGATCCTTAACCCAAGGCGCCGCCGTGCACCCAGTGATGATGTGGATCTCCGAGTAGGGCTCCGCTATTATGATATTGTGAGGCGCCTGTAGTATGCCGTGCGTTCCTATGAAGAGGCACGTTTGAACGGGAATGGTCACTTTTGTTCTCTCAGAAACCCTGATGAAGTAGCCCTTCGTGCTATAGAGTTCAGCTGCTGCAGTATACTTGTCGGCATCTACATTGACCAGCTTCCAGTAGTACTCCTTAAGCCATGGGTACATTGATAAAGCGCTTTCGGTATCCATGATTTCCAGCCCTTTAATTCCGGAGAACATCTTCAACATTAAGACTGAGTGATCATATTGAAAGAAAGTAGCACTTCTAGAGGCTCCTCTAAGATCTATTCCAACCCTTTCAACTTGGCTTTCTACATCCTTATTCATCTTAGGCGAAGACGGTTCAACATCCATATACCTGGATAGATCAATATCTTCACCATAAGGTGAAGGATTGCCAAGTGCTTCCTCAGCTCTTTTCCTTAACTCTGCGCGCCAATTCTTAGCCATTAGCTTTCCACTCCTTCACGAGCTGTTCATAGCCAGTCTGTTCAACTAATGGCACTAGTTCATCAAAATCTCCTGAAACCGCAATTTTACCATCATACATGACGTGCACCCGCGTTGGCTTCAAGTACTGTAAAATATGCCTGTGGTGTGTTACTACGAGAATAGAGCAGTCATGTGCTTGCAGATAGCTCATGATGCTTCTCCCGAGGATTTTCAATGAATCCAGGTCAACTCCACTGTCTGGTTCATCAAGAATCATCAGCCTAGGTTTCATAGCAAACACTTGGGCTATCTCGCATCTCTTTCTCTCACCTCCTGAGAATCCAACGTTAACATCACGGTCCAAGTACTGCTCTGGTGGAAGGCCAACCATTCTAAGAAACTTCTCCGAGAAGCAGTCTGGCTCTCTGCGTGAAGGATCCCAAGGCTCCAATCCAGCGGCAAGCCTGATTATATCTCTGAGCCTTATCCCCCTAATGGCTGGAGGGTTTTGAAGCGCTATTGCTATGCCAGCCCTCGCTCTTTCATGGAGAGAGAGCTTCAGTATGCTCTTCCCCTCAAAGAGAATATCCCCCTTTGTTACCTTATAGCCTGGAAAGCCGGCAATTGCTAGAACTAAAGTGGTTTTCCCAGAGGCGTTGGGTCCCATGATAGCGTGAATCTCGTTGAGCCCTACCTTCAAGTTCACTCCCTTAATGATCTCTCTTTCTCCAACGCTGACATGCAAGTCTCGAAGCTCCAATAGCATTCTCTCGCCTCTACTGCTGCTGTGCTTTTCTTCTCTTGAGGCGCCTTGAAGCTTAGCCCTTCTTTATAAGGGCTGCCTTCCTGACCCTCAGCACGCCCCAGTTTCTCCTCCATAGCTTCTCAGCTTCCGTAATAACTATCTTTCTCTTGAAAAGAGGGCAATCGCACACAAAGGTCTCGTACTCCCCTCCCTCTCCACAGAGGTGAATCCCGTATTTCTCGCGGAGCTTCACCAGCTTTTCCACAAGCTCTTCACACACCTTCCTTCCAAGCCAAGATTTATCAAATCCCTCTGCAAAAACACCCACGATGTACACTTCAAAGCCTTCACTCAACACCTTTTTAAGCAGTTCCTTTGCATCTCTCCTCCAGAGAGGGGAAATGCTCTTCAAGCATAGCCGCCTGCATACTGCATCAATTCTGGATTTTTGGTACACGCTATCTATGGCCCCTGAGACTACCCCTTCAAATTCTACTTCCCTCTTCAACCTTCGGAGAATCTCCTTCAGTTCCTCAACTTCCTCCTCCTTATGTCCCTTCACTTGAAACCTGTAAAATGGTAGCTCCATGGCTTCCGCTTGAAGGTGCGTCCACTCCATATTTGGGACATGGAACATCCATGAGTCCTCTGCTTCTGGAATAATGCTAAGCAGTCCTACGATCTCTACTCCTCTTTGCACTGCTTCATAGACAGCCAGGGTGCTGTCCTTTCCGCCAGAGAAGAGCGCTAACGCCTTCATTAGAATCCCCTCTTTGTGCGATATTCGATTTCGACTAAATTGCGCAGTCCTGAGGTCTCAAGCTTGTGCATAAGAACATACTCCACCTGGAAGAGCCCGGCGTAGTTAGTCATGGTGATCTTGATTTTGATAGGCTTTTCCTTGCCGCGTAGCAGTTCAACCTTCTCCACAGCAAGCGCTGAGTAGAGGTGCATGTCTGGCTTATCCATGCGATAAGGTATCCGCGTCCGCCCCTCGGCCATGTCCACTCCATCAGCCACCTTGACAACTCCTGCCTCCACGCTCAAAGCTTGCTTCTTCTCGTCATGGGCATAGATACAGTGGAGAATCTCTGTCTTGAGGACTTCAATAAGCGACCTGTCCTCATAAATCTGGAGAAGAATTCTCTCGAGGATGGGCTTCGCTAGGTACACTCCAAGGAGTTCATGGTCCTCTCGGTGGACAGCATTTCCTATGTCGTGGAGGTATGCTCCGCAGAGAACCACTACTCTAGCATCTTCTAGACTTCCAAGCCCGTCTCTCACAATGGATGGCGCCGTCACTCCTTCAAGGAGATCTAGGAGTTTCAAAGCGCTTCCCGCGACTATACGGGAGTGCTGGACGCCGTGATCATTATACCCGAGCCTCGAAACAGCCATTACGTTAGCCATCTTCAGAAGTCCCTGCACCTCTAAGTCGCTCTCAAGCAGGTGGAGGCACTCCGCCAACTTTCTTTCTTTCACCTGCATGTAGAGCAACCTTGGACTCACAACAACCAATACTATGCACCTACCAATAAGCGTCTAAAGTGGTTCTCTTCAAGGCAGTAATATCGATGACCATGATTTTCCTTCTCGCTGGCAAAGAGACGTTATATATTGGAGTGGCTCCAATCGCGGTTTTCGCCACCTCGCCACGGTGGGCGTGCGCATGGAGCACTAAGGTAGGCCTATAGCTGGAGATCACAGCTTCCATCTTCCTGCAGCCTAGCTCCGGCCAAGCCCACTTCTCCTCCCCCATTAGCGTCTTGTAGGTTGGGGCGTAATGCATGAAGAGGATGCTGTTCTCCTCTCTATCCACTTGAGCTAGTAGCTCTCTCACTTTTTCAACGCGCCTCGCATAGATTTCCTCAATCCTAGGGATGTTTCTTCTCTGCCACCGGGTAGGTCTATCTAGGCATCCCCTCGTGCCAATTAAAGTTATGACGGCATCGCTCATGTACAACTTGACGATGCTCTCGTCAATCCAGTGAATCTCCCCTCTTGACAATTCCACAATTTTATCTTGCACGGTCTCATATTCCTCATTGCCAAAACACGCATAGACTCTTCCCTTGAAAAATCTCCTAGTAGCTTCAATAACTAACTCTACATCCTCTGCTTTTCCCTTGTTAATTACATCTCCGCATAGGAGAAGCACCTCAACATCGCTAGGCAGTTCTCCCATCGCCTTGATGTAGAGGTCTAAGAATCTCCTCCCGTGGATGTCTCCTGTAGCAGCTATCTTCACCATGGCTGAAGGCATCTCCACGGGTGAAAGCCTTTTATCGCCAGAGTCTTCTCTCTATCCCCGAAGCTATAAAGCATCTCTGGTGATGGTCTCTTGGCAAAGTATATTTTCATCACCGGCGGCGTCTTGAGCAGTGTTGGAAAAGGGATCGTCACCTCCTCCATCGGCAAGATGCTTCAAGTGAGAGGGCTATCCATCACCGCCATTAAAATAGATCCCTACGTTAACGTGGATGCTGGGACTATGAATCCTTTCATGCATGGTGAGGTTTTCGTCACTGATGATGGAGGGGAAACAGATCTAGACCTAGGGCACTATGAACGTTTTCTCGACATAAGACTTCCAAGAGAGAACAACATCACCACCGGGCAGATCTATAAGGCGGTCATCGAGAAGGAGAGAAGAGGCGACTACCTAGGAAGCTGTGTTCAGATAATTCCTCATGTAACTGATGAAATCAAGAATCGGATACGCCAAGTAGCTGAGAAAAGTGGTGCAGACGTAGTGCTAGTTGAAGTTGGAGGCACTGTAGGCGACATTGAGAGCCTACCCTTCCTTGAAGCAATTCGGCAGATGCGGATAGAGGAGGGGCTCGACAACACCTTGTTTGTCCACGTAACGCTGGTTCCCATCTTGGAGGCTACTGGAGAGCAGAAGACAAAGCCTTCTCAGCATAGCGTGCAGGAACTGCGAAGAATAGGTATTCAGCCGGATATCATCGTGGCGAGGTGCAGCGTTCCTCTGGAGCCGGAAGCTAAGCGCAAGATCTCCCTCTTCTGCAACGTCCCCTTAGAAGCGGTGTTCACCTCCTACAATGTCGATGTTGTGTATCGCGTCCCCCTAATCCTCGACGAGCAGGGAATGGGCGACTACATAGTGAAGCGCCTCAAGCTGGGAAATAGAACTCCCAAGTGGAGTGAATGGCAAAGCATTGTCCAATCCTTTGTCGAAGCCAGTGAAGCCGTGAAAATCGCCATGTGCGGCAAATACACCAAGCTCACCGACTCCTACGTCAGCATAGTTGAAGCCCTTAAGCATGCTGGTGCTGCCGTGGGTGCCAAGGTCTCCTTGAAGTGGGTGGAAACCACTGAACTCGAGCAGGACTCTAGAAAAGTGAAAGTGCTGGAGGAATTTGACGGCATAATGGTGCTGCCAGGCTTTGGAGCACGAGGCGTTGAGGGTAAAATCCTCTGCGTCAAATATGCAAGGGAAAACAACAAGCCCTTCCTAGGAATATGCTACGGTTTTCAGTTAGCAATAGTGGAGTTTGCTAGAAACGCTCTAGGTCTCAAGAATGCCCACACCACAGAAGTTGATCCCAGCACTCCACACCCCGTAATAGACCTTCTCCCCGAGCAGAGAATGGTACGGGAAATAGGAGGCACCATGAGGCTAGGGCTTCACCAGATCCTATTGGAGGAGGGTACCCTCGCCTGCAAGCTGTATGGCGCAAGGGTCATCTATGAACGTCATAGACACCGCTACGAGGTAAACCCTGACTACTGGGATGCCCTTAGAGAGGGAGGGTTAGTGCTGAGCGGATGGAGCCCAGATAGGAGGAGAGTTGAATTTATGGAACTGCCAGGCCATCCATTCTTTTTAGGAACCCAAGCACACCCAGAATTCCTTTCAAGACCAGGGAAGCCTTCTCCGCCCTACAGAGGCTTCGTTGAAGCCTGTCTAAAGCATGGAAGCTAGGCTATTCAAAAACCATCCGAATCTCCTTAATGCTTGTGGTGCAGACCTTCTTCACGCCTCGAATGCCCGGCTTATATACAGTCTTCAGCAGCCCAGCTCTTTCTAAGATCCGCACTTGAGCGCTTGCATTAGCCTTGCTCTGCTTAATTAGATCTGCAATTTCTCCTATATCCGCCTCCTTTTGCTTCACGAAGCTCAGAATTCTAACTCTCGTATCGCTTGCAAGAGCAGCTGCAACCTTGGCGATCTCCACACCCTTCACAGTCAGTACTCCGTCCTTCTCTTCTCGAAGCTTCTCCCTAGCAACCACTTTCAACCACCTCTTTCACCTCTTCATTTGTGTCTATAATTAATCCACTATTTAAAATATTCGAATTTCTCTGCTGTAAGTGAATGTTCTTTTTATTGTTCTCTCCATCAGTTATCGCCAACTTTTTTAGCAAAATCTAACTTCATCTCGGTAGAAAGGTGCACTTCCCGTTGAGCGGTAGGCAAATCATAGTTGGCGTAGACATAGTTGCTCTTTCCCCACAGTCCAGTAGGCAACCTCGATTCGCAGCGGTTATCTTAGATGGAAACAATGTTGTGGAACGCTTCTCTGAAATCTCGCTCCGAAGACTCCTTCGCCTTCTCAAAGCTGTGAAGCCCAGTATGATCGCCGTGGATAACATCTACGAGCTTGCTCCAAACTCTAAGAGTCTTCTCAAGTTTATACACCTCCTACCAAGGAGAATAAAACTAGTCCAAGTTACTGGTTCCCCTAAGACAGGATTTCAAAGCTTAGAGGGACTCGCAGCAAAGCATGGGATCTTCAGTGGCGGCAAGCTATCGCCTCTTCAAGCAGCTGAAGCAGCAGCCCGTCTAGCATCTATGGGCATAGGATTCGAAGTCTGCGTCTATGAGGAGGAAACCAGGATCACTGTATCAAGGGGGAGAAGCGTAGGTTCTGGTGGAATGAGCCAAGCTAGGTATCAACGCAGCTTGCAAACTCTCATTTTAAGGGCAACCCGTGAAATTGAGTCTAGGCTGAGAGCCAAAGGCTTTGACTACGATTTGGTCTATAGGAGAACAATGCATGGACTCGAAGGAAGCACCTTTATTGTCTACGCTTCACGAGATAAACTGCACGGCGTGGTGAGGCCCGCTAAGGGTCATGATCTCCGAATCACTATAACCCCAGTCTTCAAGAGGGAAATCGAGTTCAAACCCCTCTCAAGCATTCCCCCAGCGAAGAAGCACCTCCACTACCTCATTGTAGGAGTAGACCCAGGCATGGTGACAGGATTAGCCGCCCTCGACCTAAACGGCAGGCTAGTACTCCTAACTAGTGGAAGGGGACTCAGTAGAGGGAGGATTTCACGCATCCTCGCTGAGCATGGCTACCCGCTGGTAGTGGCTTCCGACGTACACCCTCCACCAGAGCTTGTAGCCAAGCTAGGTTCAATGCACGATGCAGTGGTCTACACCCCTGGAAGGCTGCTCACCACTAGTGAAAAGCAAGAGCTTGTCCATGAGTTCTGCGAGAAACATGATGGCGTTCAAGTGGAGGATTCACATCAAAGAGATGCTCTAGCGGCAGCTATTAAGGCTTACAACAGCTTTAAGAGCAAGCTGGAGCAGTGCGAAGCCCATGTGAGGGAGACAGGGTTAAAGCTCCCCCTAGATGAAATCAAGGCTCTAGTAGTGAAGGGAAAGAGTATCCGTGAAGCCATCACCGCTTGCCACGCTCTAAGGGCTGAGGAGCCTAAGCCAGCTCCAGCTCCTCCCCCTAAGCCTTCCTCTCCTGAGATAGGTAGGCTTGTGCAGGAAGTAAAGAGCCTTGAAGCCGAGAAGTCTCTACTTGAAGAGCAAGTGAAGCTGCTGCAGCAGAAAGTGTCCTCTCTTGAAGAGGCCATCGAGCAGATGCGCCGAGAGGAGCGTGCTGAGCTTCTCAAAGACCGTGAAATATACAAGGCTCACCACGAGATGGCTCTGCTGAGAGAGCAGCTCCAGCAGCTCCGTATTGAGTTAGAGACCACAAGGAATGAGCTTAAGAACTTCAAGAAGCTCTTCCACAAAGCAGTGAAGGAGGGACTAATTTTCTTAAAGCCTATTCGCTCTCTTCATCCATCGTCTCTCTCAGAGGCCATGGAGGAGTTCGGCTTAAAGAGCGGAGATGTGCTCTATGTTCACGATCTCTCCTCGGCTGAGCCATCAGCAGTGGAAATTCTCTCAGAACTCAAGGTGCAAGCCATAATTGCTGGCAATAACCCGCCGCCACACGTTACAGACCACCTGCTTTCCAAGGGAATTCCTATAATCTCTTCAAGTGAGCTTGAAATAACGTGGATCCATGAAATACCTGCAGCTCCGCCAGAGCAGCTAAACCAGCTAATCTCAGCTAGGAAAAGCACCTTAGAGGAAAAGCTGCGCAAAAGAGCCAGAGAAAACCTTCTAAAGCTCATCGAGGAGTATCGGAGAGAAAGGATGAAGGAGTTTCAAGAAGACTAGAACAACTCCACCTCGCACTTCATGCACTCGTCGAGGAGGTTGAGAATCTTATCTAACTCCTCGTCGGCGATCTGCTGCACCTCATTCTTTAATCCATTGGTTAGGCGGACCCCTCTCTCCAGCACTAACTGGATATTAGAAATGTAGGGGTTGTCTATGGGCTTACCTATCTGGCTCAGCAGCTTCACATAAGCTTCTTTAACTCCGCGGACTTCAGCAGATATGCGATCGGCAATCCTTTTTGCCACCACGTTGTAGAGCTTTCCTACATGGCTTACCGGGTTCTTTCCAGCGGTGGCTTCCAGAGACATAGGCCTTGAAGGTGTGATTAGCCCGTTAACCCTATTGCCTCTTCCAGTCTCTCCATCATCTCCTTGTTCAGCGGAAGTTCCAGTGACCGTTAAGTAGACGATTCCCCGCTTCATATCATCTGCTGTGTTTATGAAGACTTCGACTGGCATATCTGTCATCTTCACAGCCATGTCAGCAACCTTGTCGGCTACTTCCTCTTTCACCGATATGTAGTGATCCTTATCCGGAACTAGACGGGCAACCATAGCTGCAGCTATGGTTAGGGAGATTTTTTTGCCAATTCTAACGCCCATCACCTTGACATCTTCGCCGACTTCAGGGTACTTTTCCTTGAAGTCTTTGGAGTTCAGCATTCTCTCGGTCTTGTAAACTAATTTCTCCAAGGTATCGAGAGGAGCGAAGCTCACGCCAAAGGAGGTATCGTTAGCTCGTGGAATCTCCTCAATAGATTTATCAAAAACCCCGACAAGGTCAACGGAGCCCCTGCCAATTCTAAAGTCTATGATGATGTGCTGCTCCGGGTCTAGAAACCTAAAGCTTTCCTTGATCCACCTCTTCGCCGACTCGATAGCTATTCTCCCTACTGGGATGATGCGGGTCTCTCCGTTTACTCTGACCTCGCTGGTCACTCTCCCCGAGATCAGCACGTATATCGGTGTGATGACTTCTCCTCCGCCATATTTTGGGTTGGCTTGTCCGCCGACTACGAGCACTTTATCGACATTATGGTGTAGCACCCTTCCAAAGCTATTCATGTACTCATGGCACAACGCAACACTATATCTCTCAGCGATGCTGTCGGCGATGTAGTCTGGATGCCCTAGACCCTTTCTTTCAACGAACTCGACGTACTGTTCTTCAACGGGGGTTTGCTTTAACGCCTCCACCACTATATTCCGCTTGGCCAAGGCAGTAGCACCACTGAATTCTCTTATAGTCCGAGGCAAGGGTAATGTATGCACTACTAGATATGAATTCCCCTACGCTTTATTACTATGAGTAATATTTAGCTGCCTCTAAAGCGTTGTCTTGATGTAGAGAATGTTGTTGCCTCGAATCAAAATCTTCCCGTACTTCGTGACCGTAGTGGCTCCTCCATCTAAAGCTTCCTCGGCATCCGTCAATATCAAGTTCATGCAGTTGTCGAACTTCTCTAATCGACCGAGGTATTCGTGTCCATCTTTAAGCTTCACTAGGATCTGGCTGTGTAGCGCTTTATTCAACATTCTAAGCGGCTCGCTCCGCATGGCTTCAAGACCCCTACCTTAAAATCCGTAAGGTGAAGGAAGAGGTTAAATACTTTGCTTATCTCTCCGCGATAATCACCGCATCCTTTATATATGACTTCTCGTAGAAGCCACGGATCCTGATGTTAAGCTGCCTTAACGTGCGCAATACTTCCTCAACGATCTTCGCCTCCTTAGGAACGGTTAAAGCCGCAAGACCATTGCTACTGAGAACTCTACCTAGTTCCAGCAGTGCTTGTTCATTAGATGAACTCACTGGGAGAACGGTGACCGAGACCACCAAATCGAAGCATTCGCTATGAAAGGGTAGGTGTTCTAAGTCTCCCCTTACTAAGTGTACGTTGAAGCGGCATGCTCTGCCCCGCGCACTGCGTAGCATCTCCCAGGATAGATCTAGCCCAATGATCTCCCTGCCTATCTCGGAGAGCTTTTCAAAGAAGAGCCCTGTACCGCAGCCAGCATCGAGAACAGCTTGAAAGCTTCTCTCCGGGAGGTATTTCATGATTTCAAAGAGCTTCGCCAGCTGCTCCTCCCCATAAAGCTTTTCATAGCTCGAGGCTATCGCATCGTAGAGCTCGGAGATTAACCTTTTATCCTCCATCTCTTCTCAAGCCTTTCATTGGGCAATACACCTAAAAGGCTTTGCTAGAGCTGATGCCTCGTGCTCTCTAGGAGTAAAGTTCTCATAAAACCTTCCCAGGAGCAAGCGGCAGAGCTTCTACACTATGCTCTTCAGAACCAGTTGCTAGCCATTTTAGCATGCAACTGCAAGGTGGATTACCATGGAAGAGCTTCTTCCCGCTTGGAGTGGGGTGAGCGGCTGGTAATCATCAAGAGAGATAGATCCCTTCTCATACACAGAAATACTGGCTACGAGCCAGTCAACTGGCAACCTCCTGGATGCCTTTTTCACGTCAGCTTCTCTGAGGGAAACCTTTTGGTGAGAGCTGTGAGAAAATCCCCCCATGAAGTCGTGGATATCTTCATTTCAGACTTACAGCTAGCTGCCGCGCTAGAACTCTCCGATTACGGAGCCTTTGCCATGTATTTGACAGAGGAGGACATGAAACAAGCCGTGTTGAAAAATCCTTTTCTCATAGAGGAAGGCTTTCAGCCAATAACTGAGGAGCGCTCTCTCCCAACGGGCTTCGTGGATATTTTAGGAAGGGATTCGAAAGGAAACCTCGTAGTAGTGGAACTCAAAAGGGAATCCGCTGATCGTGAAGCGATAATTCAGCTGTATCGCTATGTGGAGCACTTGAGAAAAGGAAATCCTTCAGTTAGAGGAATCATAGCAGCCCCTAAAATCACCAAAAGTGCACACATCCTTCTTAAAGCACTCAAGCTTGAATTTAAGCAGTTAACTCCAGAGGTGTGTAGCAAATACGTTAAGAGGGGTGAAGGTGAACCACTGAAAAGCTTGACTTAGCTCAATATAAGGAAATTTTAAAAAGGCGTTGCTAGGATAGAATTACCACCTACTGCAAAAACACGTGGAGGTGCATTTAAGTGTCTGAGGAAGCCCAGCAGCAACAGCAACGTGCTATGCCCCGCGATGTAATTCTTGTTGGGAAGAAGCCAGTGATGAGCTATGCCGTTGCAGCGCTGATGCAGCTGACTGAGAGCGGTGAGATCACCATAAAGGCTAGGGGTCGCGCCATCTCCCGCGCCGTTGATGTCGCGGAGGTGGTGTCGAAGCGCTTTCTCAGCGGCTCCGTGGAGTACGCTGACATCAAGA
>JAGHCH010000053.1 GCA_021160575.1 Thermoproteota archaeon
CTTACACCCCCGCCCCATCAACCCCGTGTTCTACGGGAGCCCTCGTCCCTGGCGGCATAGAGCTGCCAGGGACGAGGGCTCCCGTAGAACACGGGGTTGATGGGGCGGGGGTGTAAGCGCCGAGGTCTTCGGACCGAGGCGTTCAGCCCGCCGCTCCCAATCGCCCAAGGTGCTGAACCCCTTTGCCGCTAAACCCGGGCGATAAAGCTCTGGATGCACTCCACCTATGCACGGTTAGCTACTTGTAGTAATGTTTATTCAGAGCGCTGTGGATTCTCTTGTTTGGGCTGGATGGACGAGCTGGCGGGCGGCCTTCGGAGCTGTGGAGGCTCTGAGGAAACTCCACCCACCCCGTGGGACCGCGCCGTTGTGAGACGGGGAGGGAGACCTCTGCCTCTGGCACAGAAACGACACGTCCACCAGCGGATGGTGATGATGCGGCTGAGCCCTCTTTCGGGGCGAGAAGGTCCCCGGTAACGGGGGCTGAGCTAACCCGTTGAAGACACTGGTGGGACCGTTGAAACGGCCATGCCGCGGGGTGCAAGGGCGAGTAGGGGCTGATGAAGCCCACGTGAAGCCCGGGTGGCCCGCTTAGCGGAATGCCGCCTAGAACAGAAGGTGGGTTACTGCCAGCACGTCCATCCAGCCCCTCTACAAGTAGAGTTTCTGCACTTCTAACACCTGCTTCCTAGTTTCAGCTTTAGAGTAGTCCTCAAGAAGCTGCTTATTCAGCTGGAGAAAAGTTTCACCCCACTTGAACTTGGATAACAGATAAACGGCTTGTTTTTTAAAGCCAGTGATGTATAGAGCTGCTGCAAGTGCCTCAACAGTGCTGAGCATGGAGAGCTTGCCATAGTTAATGGGGTTGCCAGCTATGAGTAAGGGGAGAGCCCGGTATTCAAGCCGCCCACGCTTGGAGACCTGAATGGAGAGCTCATGTAGCTTCTTCCAAGAGCAATCTATGGCGGAGAGCCCTCTTGAGATGATCAACTCTCTATCCATGGGAGCTAGAACTACGTCGACGAAGGGATGAGGAAAGAGGACTACCGATCCCCTAGGAAGATCGCTGAGCTTACTAACCAGATGTATTAGCTTCAATTTAGCCAGCCTAAGAGCTGTGCACTTAGAGGGATCGCACTGGCGAAGGTGAAGCACATATAGCTTCACAAACTCCATTTTACCCCGCCTAGAGAAAGACAAGAAAAGTACTGCCTCATATAGGGCGTGGCACACTTTGCCTTTCACCGAGCTACACATAGGCATTGATGACACGGACTCGCCGCAAGAAGGGTGCACCACCTATGTAGCGGCTTTGCTAATTGAAGAGCTGAAGCAGCGGGGGGCACGCTTCAAGGACTACCCACAACTGATAAGGCTGAACCCCAATATTCCTTGGAAGTCTCGTGGAAACGGTGCAGTGTGCCTACGCATAATGGCGGATGCTAGGGATCTACAGCACATGCTGGATGCAGCTATCGATCTGGTAAAGAAATTAGAGGCACAACCCGGAAGCAATCCAGGAATCGCTGTTCTAAAGGGATCTGTGCCAACACCTCTAGAGGGATTCTCAAAAGCAGCGCTTCACGAGGTTCTAACCATCAACGATGCAAGAAAAGTAGCGATAAAAAACCATGTGGAACTCCTGCCGGACAGCGAGAGAAGAGGAATCATAGGAGCACTAGCAGCCATAGGGCAAACTCTACTGAACACCGATTACACCTATGAACTCCTAGCGTACAGAATCCAAGAGATGCGAGGTAAACCTAGAAGAGTGGATCCAAAAAGCGTTGTGGAAATGGATAAACTAACCCACCCCTTCACGTTCAACAACATAGACTACGAAACCGGAAGAATACTCATTACTCCGAGGGGCCCAGACCCTGTCCTTTTTGGCATTCGAGGAGAGAATCCGGAGATCCTAGTTAAAGCGCTCAGCATGTTGAAAGTGGAGGAACCCATTGAGAGATGGGTTATCTTCCGAACAAACCAAGGAACTGACGCCCATCTAGCCTTCCCTCCAAAGCGCATAAAGCAGCTGAAACCTTACGAGGCAGTCACATTAGAAGGAGTAATTTCAAAGCAACCCATGGTTATTCCCGGAGGACATGTAATAGCCTCCATTTCAGATAGAACAGGGGAAGTCGACATAGCAGCCTATGAGCCAACGGGATCCTTTAGAGAAGTGGTTAAGAAGCTGACTCCAGGGGACCTCGTAAAGGTCTACGGGGGAGTACGCCCAATCTCGACGGGTAAATTCACCATCAACTTAGAGAAACTCGTCATAGTGAAGGTAGCCGAACTCTACGTAGAGAAGAATCCAAGATGCCCAAGATACGGCAAGAGGATGAAATCCGAGGGTAAGGGCAAGGGTTTCTCCTGCCCGAAGTGCAAGTATAGAGACCCAAAGGCGGAGAAAGAGAAGATCCCAGTTCAGAGAGAACTTGAAGAAGGCAAGGTGTATTTGCCTCCTCCAAGAGCTCAGAGACACCTCACCAAGCCGCTTCAAAGATACGGGAGAGAAAAAACTCGATGGACTGGGCCTATGATAGAGAAGTGGTACTATCCACCTTAGTCGAGGCCAATAAGCCTCCTCAACACGCTGCTCGGCAAATCGGCAGGAGGGACCACGAAGTCAGCTGGTCGAAACACCTCAACTCTTCTGCCAGTATTCTCTATCCGTTTCACTACTTCGCCAAGGCGATGGTAAGCCCTTTCAAAATCTCCATCCTCGATAAATGAGCAAATCTCGTCGAGAATTGACTGTAAGCTTAGCCATTCATCATCAGAAAGCTCATACTTCCCCTTTCCAACCACGTGGACGACAACCATTACCGCCGCTTAACCTCCAAGTCAAGAAGCAAAAAGAGAGGAGGAAGATTTTGCGTCTACCACTCCTTGAACGCCTTCGCGAAAATCAAGTACAGTATCAGTGAGCAGACCACACAGAAGTACCAGATGACGTTACCTGGGAAGGGCACTGGACCCACATAGGAGAGCAAGTTAGTGAAGTAGGCGACAACATAGGCTAGTGCTATAGTCAGGAATAATGCAAGGTAGCCAGCTATGCTGAATCCACCTCTGTACCAGCAGCCCTCGGGGCCATAGGTGTACAGCTTCTGGAGATCATACCTGCGCTTACGCACGATCCAGTAGTTGCCGATCATAGGCCCAGCAATAGGTCCTAGCAAAATGCCGTAGTTAGATGCCCACGCTGTAACATAGTTCACATACTGCGGGCTCTCCTCTACAGCCCACCACGGAGCCACGAAGAACGCGATGATCGCAGCTACCACCACGGCAGTTTTCCAGCGGAGGCGTACTACAGACATCAGAATATCAATGAGCGGAGGAGCATTAGCTGTAATGTCGGTGGACCACGGAGCAAGGAAGGCGAACAGCAAGCCTAGAATCACTGCAACAGCTCCAGGAGCATATTGGACGATGATATCTTGAGGCACTACTACGCCAGTAAGCACCACAGCATAGTAGCCTAGCGCTGTGCCCACGATCTGGCAGATCACGATGCCCAAGAACAGAGCGATGAATAGTTGCGTAGAAGTTTTCAGACCTCTGCTAAGGTCTGAAATATTCAGAGCCACGGTGGCCCACCAGTTAGTTTGCACCGCCAAGTAAATTAGGAAAGGCATACTCCACCAAGCAGTTGTTCCTTCGAAAGCCTTTGGAATATTAGGGGCAAACTGTGGGTTAGTAGCAAGCCACCAAGTCAGCCATGCGAAGTACAGCAACATGATAGGGCCACCGAAGTTCGCCATCCAGCCAATGCCCTTCAGCTCATACCTCATCACAATAACTAGCGTAGCCAAGTAGAACAGAATCGCGATTACCAGCCACCTACAAGCCAGCACAGGGATCTCAGACGGCGGAAAGCCCATAGCATACAGCGCAATCATCGTCAAAGCATAGGAGCCAGCCCACACCTCGATGCCATACCACATCGTGCCACAAATGCCCCTCAAAATCACCGGGATATGCGCACCTCTAAAGCCGAAAGGCTCCCTCAGCTGCACTGGGAAAGCAATACCATACTTCACACCGACCACACCGTTCAAGAACATCACGACAACTGCAGCCAAGTTCCCCATGAACGCACCAGCCAACGCTTGCCAAATATCGCAGCCCAAGGTCCTAGCAATAGGACCTAGCAAGAACATTGGAATACACGTGTTCATGCTGAACATCATGAAGGTGAAGGTGAACGTACGGTACACCTTCTCCTTAGGCCCCTTAGGCAGCAGATCCGGGTTCTCCCTGTACCCTCGAGGCGCCACTATGGGTTCCTCTGCCATATCACCCACCCAATAACTAGGCTATAACTCCTAGACGCTAGTAGTTTTAGCAGGTGAAGCGTATATAAGACTTCTCAAAGAAAATGATGAACCCACCCATAACAAAAGATGAAGAAACTACACGATCCACATGGAAGTCGTACAAACAGCTAGAGATAGGGCTAAAGTTTTTAAAACACCCCTTTTAATTCGAATAAGGAGAAGCGGGGTGGGGAAGCCAGGTTATCCCGCGGGGCTCATAACCCCGAGGTCGGAGGTTCAAATCCTCCCCCCGCTACCATCCACCCCTACTTCTAAGCAAAGACAAAGGACAGCAAGTGTAAAGTAGCAGTGTTAGGTAGAAAATGGGAGAGAGTCTACCTAACACTTAAACGCTTTAGTGTTAGGTAGAAAAACTTAAAAAATCTACCTAACACCACCTACTATGGTGAACTCTTTGAAGGATCAAGTCGAAGAAGCAATTCATGCAATAACTACACTGGAGGAGAAGCTCCGTAGCCTATTGTCAGTAGTAGAGAAAAATCAAGAGGCATTAAGCAAATACTACTATGAAGTAACTTGGGTGAAGAATAAAGCTGGAGAGAAATACTACTATGCCTACTTGAAGAGCAAAACTCGAAGGCCATCATCCATCTATCTTGGAAAAGCCTCACAGGAAAAACGAAAAGTCATAGAGCTATCAAAAGTATTTAGGAAAATAGAGGAATCTCTAGTTGCAATCCAAGAACTAAGAGAGTATCTTCAGGAGGTAAGAGAGGCATTCACAAAGATTAAAGATATCGAACCATATCTGAAAACGACTTAGCTAAGAAGCGGAGCCGATCTCTAGTCCAAGCAGGTCTAAGCCTAAGAGAAGCCGCTAAAATCCGGGCCATCACCTCATCTGAAGGATAATTCCTCCTAGGCGACCTAGCAAGATAACGGTAGATCTGAGCACGAGAAATTCCCAACTCCTTAGAAGCCTTGTAAATAGAGCCGCAAGTCTCAACCACACTCTGAAGAAAAGCAACACGCTCATGTCTAGGAATAAACGAAGACAAACGGATCAAGAAATCGCTAATCCCTGACATCCACTAAACACCAAGAGAAATGAAAAGAGACGAGTAAAAATAAAATACTCGCCCTCGCCCCTCTATTTCCAGTGGAACAATTCCACAAAGAAAACACCACAACAAGAAAACAACAATTCTAGAGTGAAATATCTAGAAAACATGTATACAACCTATTTTTTTAAAC
>JAGHCH010000101.1 GCA_021160575.1 Thermoproteota archaeon
AGGCGGTGCTTGAGGGAGGCTGAGCTGGCTTATCGGGAGGGTGATGCCCCCTCCACGGTGAGGAGGGCTCAGGAGTGCCTTGAGCTTGCGGTGAAGTCTCTGCTGCGGCTGCTCGGTGTTGAGTATCCTAAGGTTCACGACGTTAGCGATGTTCTTTTCGAGGTCCGCGAGAAGCTTCCTTCTCCTCTGCGTGAGCGTGTCGAGGAGCTGGCGCAGCTGGTTTCGGAGCTCTCCTCTGTTAGGGGACCCGCCTTCTGTGGCTATGAGAGGGAGGGTATTCCAGCTTCCAAGGTTTTCACGGCGAGATATGCTGGAGAGGTGCTTGAGAAGGTTAGAGCTTTATATGCTCTTCTCGAGGACGCCGTGGTGGAGGGTTTAAAGAGGGCTGAATCCTCCTAAGAGCATGTAAGTTTTAATAGATGCCTTCTTGCTTGTTGTTGGCGAGGGTGGAAGGGGCTTTGAGCTTTGAGTCTGCTAAGGTGCTGGGCGGCGTGGGCTCCATTCTAGTGGTTCTCTCCATGATACCCCACGCCTGGCCTCTAGGGGTTGTGGGCTTGATCCTTCTCTTGATTGCCTTGAGGGAGCTTTCCCGCTACTATGGTGATCCCTCTATCTTCGACAACGCCTTGATCGCCGTGATCCTCGCCGTAATCGGTCTCCTGATTGGGGGCTTAGTGGTGGCAGCCGCGGTTCTAGCGGTTATGCCTCCTATGGGTGTGCACTTCCCCATGGTGGGAATGGCTATGCACTGGTCTGTTTCCCTAGCCTCTGTTCTGATATTCTTCTTGGTGCTCTTCGGAATCGCGGTGGTTTCAGCGGTGTTCTTTAGGAGGAGCCTTTACACATTGGCTTGGCAGAGCGGCGAGGACTTGTTTAGGGTGGCTGGGCTCCTCTACCTCATCGGAGCGGTGCTGGTCATAGCCTTCGGCGTAGGCTTGCTCATCATCCTTGTAGCCTTCATCGTGATGGCTGTAGCCTTCCTCACCTTGAGGCCTAGAGCTGAGGGGGCAGCCTTCTAGCCTTAGCGGTGAGCAGGCTTGACTGCCTTCAAGGTCTTTGCGCTGGTTGGAAGCCCCAGAGTGGGCAACACGCATCGGCTTTGCCGGATGATTGTGGAGAAGCTCGCCAAGTTGGTGGAGGTTGAAGCCTCCATCAAGAGGGTTGAAGACTACAATATTCAATACTGCCGGGACTGCAGCACCTGCCTTGTGAAAGGGGTGGAGTGCCCGATCGGCGATGGCTTCAAGGGGCTGAAAAGCGACATCGCCGAATGCGACCTCTTCATTCTAGCCTCTCCAGTCTATGTGGTGAATGTCTCAACTCAGCTGAAGACGGTGCTGGATAGAGCTTGCTCGTGGTATCACCGCCCACCCTTCCTAGGGAAGCCCGCCATAGTGGCAGCAACCACCGCCAGCCATGGCTTAAGGCAGGTGTTCAATGTTCTCCGCACAGCAGTTGTCGGCTGGGGTATGGTCTGCATAGGGGAAGTTGGAGCTAAGTTTCATGGTGATAGGCTAGTTGAAGAGGAGAAGACTGCTAGCAAGATTGGAGAAGTGGCGGGACAGGCTGCGAGGGTGCTGGGGAGAAAAGTGAAGCCTTCTCCCTCGGCTATAGACTTGGTGATCTTTGAGAGCATGAAGCGGGAGGCTAAAGAGAGCCTCCGCTGGGCCCCCCACGACTATAGATACTGGGAGGAGCACGGGCTCTTCGAGAAGCCCTACTACAGCGACGGAGTTCACATATCTCCCTTCAAGAGGGCTCTAGCTAAGCTGCTCTTGGCAGTTACAGCCCCTATGTATAGGTGAGCGTTCATCCATCTACGTGGTTTTCTCAAAAACAGCCTTCAGCAATCCCTCTACTTCGTTGAACACCTGATTAAAGCTTGGAAGGTTCTTCAACTGATTTCTCAGGGATGAATGCCATGCGCCACGGTAAGCCTCCTTCTTCTCAACAAACCTTTCAACCTTCAGCTCGATACCCTTAAACTCGAGCTTCCTAGCGATGAGGGGTGCTGTCGCTTCAAGATTCACTATCTTTGAGAGGTACCAGACATCGTAGAGGTCTCTAGGCCTTGTTCTCTCGAAGAGGGAGCGGGTTTTCTCCGCAAAGATCTCCTCTAGTTTATAGACTAGTAAGGTAGCCTCGCAGTGGTCGGAGTAGGGGTGTATCAGCTTTCTCCTCTCCAAGGGAAGTACTATCAGCTCGTTTTCAGGTGCTGTGGCGTCTATCTTGATGATCATGGGATAGCGATAGTACAGCTTGAATGAAAGTCTTGCCTCGTAGCCTGATTTGCTGCTCCTTACGGCTATTTTTTCTTCAAACTCTATGCCGCTTTCCTCTCTAGCAAGCGCGGCGGCTTCCTCTAGCAGAGCTTTTAGGTCTAATTGCTTAGTTAACGTGAAGTCCAAGTCGATGCTGAATCTGTAGTTCTCTATGTAGGCTTTTCTTATGCCAGTTCCTCCCTTTAAGGCGAGGCTGTCGCTCAGCTGGTATAGTGCTTTGAGAATCCAGCTCAATGCATAGTCTTTAATTACCGTGGTTTCAGGTACTCCTTGCTCTGCTGCTTTCTCCTTTACCTCTATCAGCGGTATCATTCTTCCAGCTCCACATTGACTAGAAGCTTGAGGCGGCGGTGCACTCTACCTTTTCTAGGCATGGTTGGATCTAGGGGCACTACTCCCTTTTTTATGAGGTGCGTTGGCACCTCTAAGTTGAGCCCTAGCTGCTCAGCGAGGTAGGCTAGCCTCTTAGCCACTGCTCCGCTGCCAAATCTCTCTAGGTATTCGACGAGTTTTTTGAGGTTCAGCTCCTCCTTCAATGCCTTATAGACTTCTCCTATCCCCCCGCAGAGATGCGGCTTATCTAGGCAGTCTATGATGGTCTTCTCCCTATCGGTTACAGCGATTTTCAAGCCTTCTATCCATAGGGTTTCAAATCCAAAGAACTTTCTCTCAGCTACTCTGATGATCTTAAACCTTGTGTTAAGCACGGTGACTTCGCTTTTCCTTTTTCTTGCAATAGTTTGAATGAATACCGTCTCGGGTATTTGCTCTGTTAACCCATGGTGGTGGAGGGCGGACCAGTAGGCTATAGCCATTGGGTCAACGAGAATGGCTGCCACGGCGAATTCGTGCAGTGTATATCTCTCCTTCTCTGCCTCTAGGGGCAGCACTATGTACTTGCCTCTCCCAATCCTCTTTATCCAGCCTCCTCTCTCTAGCTTATGAAGGATCAGCTTCAAGTAGCTCTTATCATAGCCACTGACCTCCAGTGCATCATGGAAGGTGAAGAACACTCCTCTTCTCCGCAGCTTAAGCAACAATTGCGCCGTTGAAAGCCTTATGCCTCTCCTCAAAATTTTCCACCTAGGTTATAGTTAACTATAACCTAGGTGCTTAAAAATGTTCGTTAGTCTCCTCGCTTCACCAGCGTCATGCTAGGCGGAGCATGCATCAAACTTGTTAAAAGGCTGAAGGCTCCATAGAGTTTTAGCGCATAGCCAGCTATCCCTTCTCTCTGTGAGGTGATTTGATTGAAGGTGGATGTAACTAGAAACCAGTTAATTTTACTTCATCCTAGGCATGCCGTCTTGGTTACTTGTAGGGGGAGGGATGGCAAGGATAACATCATAGCGGTTTCATGGTGCACTCCCCTCTCGAGGAAGCCGCCTTTGGTGGGAATCAGCATCGCCCCCAAGAGGTTCTCCCACGGCTTGATCGAGGAGTCTGGAGAGTTCATCGTCAACATCCCTACCATGGAGATCCTTGAGAAGCTCCACTACTGCGGCACCCACTCTGGGAAAGATGTGGATAAGTTTGAGGCATGTGGTTTCACCAAGCTCCCGGGTAGGAAGGTGAGGGCTTCAGCGATTGCGGAGTGCATAGCCCACC
>JAGHCH010000110.1 GCA_021160575.1 Thermoproteota archaeon
ACTTATATCTGACTGTTTAGCTTTTAGAGAAATAAGATATGCAATCCCAGCCAATGAGAATGGGTAAATCCAAACTCCATTAAACCTAATGTACCCCATAATATCCATTACTATTAGAAAGTTAAATATCCAAACTAAAATTAATAAAAATAAAAGTATGTTTTTCTGATTAACCAACTTCTCATCCTCCTTTCACTTCAAATCGTTATAAGTATAGCTAGCTTTAAGAGCTGTTCTCTGGTGAGCATGCTTCTCCGCCCACTTCACAACCTTCCTAGCTCTCGGGCTCTTTAGCGCCTTGAAGGCTTCAGAAAGTTCCATAAGCTTCTCCATGTCCAAGCTGGGTAGAACCGTGCCCAACGTGGTCTCTGCAAGCTTTTTCAAGAATACACCGTCTAGAACCGCCTTCCTGGGAAGGCTACAAACACGTAGCTTCCACCTCTGCTGATCTTCTCATATCCATAGAAGAGCCTAGGATGCACCTTATAGTAGGCCAGCCCTAAATGAGGGTACTTCAGCGTATTCCTCGTAGTTACACACTCAACCAGCGCTGGTATCTGCCTTAGAAGGCCGTGCAAGTATAAGGCGCTTGTGAGTGAAACATAAGAAGGGTTCCGCCAGCTGAGTTGCTATGATGAACGGATCCTCTGTGAGAGCAATTCTCCCCTCAAGAACCTTCCATGCCATCCCCGTCTTCACCATTCTCCAAGCCGAGACCTTAGCAGCCTCCGGGCTCGCTAGCCAGCTTGGCTAGCTGATTCAATGTGAAGACTCTTCTCCCGCTTCAGCAGTAGATCTCGAAGCTCGTAAAGGTGCAATACCATTTCCACGTTACAGATTTGTAACTTGGACGTGATGAATCTTTCACCAAGCTTCCCTCAGCTCAGAACTCCAAGAGGGCAAAGCCTTAAAGAACTCCCTCTCCATACTCTCTGCATGCTTAAAGGCGCTTCTCTTCTTGGAGATGCCTAGAAATGTCCGCCGATGCCTCGCTGCAGTGGCGATTGATGGCGCTAGCCAAAACTCTTGGATGCGACGAGCTAGGCTTCGGACACGTTCCCCGCTCCGTTTTAGCCAAGGAGGTCCCCTTCAAGGGGGAAGTATACTATGTTTCACTTCTCAAAGCCTTTGGCGAAGATCTCCCCGAGCAGAAGCTAGAGGAGCACTGGCGCAGACTAGCCATCCTCCTCGAATCCATAGCACAGCAGCTCTCAAGGCACATCGCCAGCGAGGGTTACAAAGCCCTCCCCCTACCAGTAGATGTACGTCTCTGCCCGAACTGCCACTATCACTACTCTGGCTTCTGCCATCTCTTCGAAATGCCAGTAATGGTCAAAGGGAGAAACAGCATCCTTCTCTTTGACCACCGGAGAGCGGCAGTCGAAGCCGGGCTAGGCTTCATAGGTAAAAGCGGGCTCCTCATCTCCCCTAAGTACGGCCCTCGGGTTGTAGTTACATCCCTTATCACCAATGCTCCCTTCCAGCCAACCTCGAAACTGCTCATGCCCTACCCTTGCGAAACTTGCGATGAATGCGTGAAGGCATGCCCTGTAGGAGCCATCACAAATGAAGGCATAGACTATTCCAAATGCCTAAACAACAGCGGCTCCACCAGATGCTGGATGTGCCTCCTCGCCTGCCCTATAGGAAGGAAAAAGCAGCCTCCTCCCAAGTAACGCTTTATTTCTAACCTCGCATAAGCAAAGCTTAGATGCCGAAAGAGCGATGAGGAGGGAGGTTTCGGCCGACTCCTGGAGGGATGAAGTGCTCCGAGCTCCCCTAAGCTCCGGCAAAATCTCGAGTATCAGCATTTTAAACCCATCTATCCCCTGCTTCAGATCTTAACGCCCTTCTCAAGCTTCCGCCAGCAACAGAAGCCACCACTACGTTCGCCAGCGAAGCCACAATCAGTGAAGGCAGAATCGCCATGTAGGCACCCCACCCGAAGAGAGGTACAACGACTAATGGCAAAACTACGCCGTTGAATACAGTAGCTACAACTACTCCTACCGCTGGATGCAGCTTCCAGCAAGCCCAGAAAATCACAGCAGCCACAGCCATGCCAACCGCTATAGCCACATGTAGCAAGCCAAGTGGAAAGCCCACGGTCATTGCTGAGATCAAGTGACCCACAGCAGCCACCAAGCCTCCCCACGTCGCTCCAAGAACTATTGCCGCAGTATATCCAGGGAAGGAGTCAAAGGCCACAGTGCCCGTAGGGCTGGGAACCTTTATGTAAGCTCCAACTCCGCTCAGAGCAACGAGGACAGCTAGCAGCGCAATCTTCTGCGCTCTCCTCATGTTTTTCAGCACCTTAATGTGGTGGCAAAGCTAAAGCTTAAGAAGCCTTTCACTGCGTAACACATTTGTGTCACGGAGATGGCAATCCATGAGGAGAGAGTCCTTCCTCACAGTCAGGGTGCCTTCAGAGCTCTTGGAGATCTTTAAAGAAACATCCAAGACCCTCGGCCTTCCCAAATCAGAGCTAGTGCGCAACGCATTGAGCTCCTACGCCTACTCCGTACGACCCCTTCTCTCTGAACTCCACGCAGTGAGGCGAGGCGATACAATCATCTTTAAAGCTGGCCCCCTCACCTTAGGTCTAAGCTTCACTTCACTGGGAGGTGTGGGCGAAAAGCCCCTAGACCAGTTAAAAGTTCCAAGCTACCTTGTGGGGCAGATAATGGCTAGATCAGTGCTGTTAGAGCTAATCTCACTCAACATGTGGCCCAAAGGACTTCTCCTCTCCATCTGCATGGAGCCCTCTGAGGAGAGCTTCTCCATGGTTAAAGGTGCCTCTAAAGAACTGCAAGAAATAGGCTTAAACCCCGCTGAAAGCCTCCACGTAAACTACGAAGAATACTTTAAACCTCAGCAGACTGCCGCCTCCTTCACAGCATACTCTGTAGCACACACCCCCGCCTTGAAGATTGGCTCTTCCTCTCCTGGCGATATCCTGGTGCTCGCTGGAAGGAAGGCCGTGGGCTCAGAGATTTTGAAGCTCCACCAAGAGGGCAAGCTGATAACATGCAAAATGGTCTCTCTTCTCGCTAAAGCTCCCTATGTGAAGGAATTGATCCCCCTCGACAGCAAGGGCTTAACTTACGCAGCCAACGAACTAGCTAAAGCAAGTGGGCTTCAAGCTAAGTTGAAGGCCCGAAAAGCCTTGCTCAACTCCCCCTTCGGCCCCTGTGCTGCCCTCCTACTCTCAGTAGATCCATCAAGAGAAGAAGACCTGAAAAATTTCATTGAATTGCCCGTCACCATTGTAGGCTTTCTAGCCTAGCTCCTTTGCGATGTCTTCAAAGCCCTTACTCTGCAGAAAACTCTGCAGCTCTCCAAGCCTTGGCATTCCCTCCCTCGCGCCGAGCACTTGACAGTTCAGAGCAGCAGCCGCTGCAGCCACTACACCGCAGGAGTGAAGGTCTAAGCCCCTCAAGTATGCATGGATGAATGCTGCCCTATAGGCGTCGCCAGCACCAGTTGTATCAGTTACTTTCACCTCAAAAGCTGGAACTCGATACTGCCCTTGCTTATCCACGATAAGTGAGCCTTCTGCCCCCAACGTCGCTACTACGATTTTCGGGCCTAAATTAAGCAGAGCTTCACAAGCCTTCAAGAGATCCTTTCCTGCATGTATGTCATGCAGAAACGTCTCACTTGGAAAAGCTACATCCACCCATTTAAGCAGCTCTAGGAAATCCTCCCTCCCTGCTGAAACCTTCTCATACACGCTTAAACTGGCAGCTAGATCTATCGCCGTAGCTACGTCTCTGCGCTTTGCTTCCCTCAACAGTTCCCTAACGGCTCCGTAG
>JAGHCH010000051.1 GCA_021160575.1 Thermoproteota archaeon
ACTTTCTTCATCACCTACACAGCCAACAAGCTGCTGGAAGCTGGAGCCAAAGTTTCAGTGATCGACGGCGATATAGGGCAATCCGATGTAGGCCCCCCTACAGCGATAGGCTTAGGCTACCTCGAAAGGCAAGTGGTCTTCCTCGAGGAAGTTGGACTGGCTTCAGCATACTTCGTCGGTTCCACAACGCCAGCTGGACACCTCCTCCCCATGGTAGTCGGCACGGCAAAGCTCATCCACGAAGCTAGGGCACACGGCGGCATAGTGCTGGTTGATACCCCGGGAATGGTGTACGGTGGTCCAGCTAGGGCACTGCAGATCTACTGCATTGAAGCCACCAAGCCTGACATGGTGGTAGCTCTGCAGAGGGAGAGAGAGCTTGAACACCTACTCAAGCAGCTCAAAGCCCTTGAAGTCGAAGTGGCTAGGCTCCCTGCATCACCCTACGTTAGGTTACGCGACCGCAAAGACCGCAAATTTCTGAGGGAGCGGGCATTTCACAACTACTTCACTCGCAGAGGAACGGCGAAGCTCACGCTGAGCCTGGACAGAGTTGCAATCATCGGCTCCTTCCTAGGCACAGGTGAGAGAGCTCCCGCCGAAATCACCCGAGCAGTGCAGTCAGCAACTGGAAGCAGCGTGGAGTACTGCGAGATCTCTCAAGACGCCATAGTAGTAGTGCTCTCTGACAAACAGCCCATCCGGAACGCCTACCTAAAGCTGAGAAACATCTTCCGTGACCGCACAGTCAAGGTGATCAGAAAGGGCTTCGAAAAAGGGCTAGTTGCAGGGCTCATAGGAGAGAAGAGCACATGCCTCGACATAGGAGTCTTACAAGCCATAGACTTCCATAGAGGAGAAATCGTGCTCATATCTCCGTGGAAGACTCCAGAAGCAGTGAAAGCTGTTAAGATTGGCTGCGTGAAGCTTGACGAAAGCTTCCGCGAAGTCGAGAGGCTTGAGCCGGGCTTTCTCTGAGTCCTTTGTAATGGAAGTGAACTTTATTATTCTGTAGTGCATTTGTCATGATGGTGAATGTAATGGCTGGTACAGTGTTAGTGCAAGTTCGCCTACCCAGAGCCCTAGTAAATGAGCTGGATCGGCTTGTTGCTCAAGGCTACCATAAGAGCCGCACCGAGGCAATTGAAGATGCTATACGCCACTTCCTAATGCAGTGGCACACGGCTAGCGAAGCAGGTAAGCTAACTGCCCTATACTTATCTGGAAGGCTTCCTAAGCGGAGTGAAGCAGATCCTCTATCAATAGTTGTATACCCAGATCTCGCGAGAAAGAGGCTTCTTGAGGAATTCGGTACCGATAACGTTGAAGAAGTAGTCAGAGCTGTTAGGAGGAAACCCTAGCCTTGATCGCAGTGGATACCGATGTTCTTTCAATCTACCATGTCTTTACATGGGATAAGCGGCACACCCTCTGCAAGCGTTTTCTCAAGTCGCTTAAGGAAGGCGCAGTGAGCATCCATAACCTCCTTGAACTATGCAGCATTATTGCACGAGCTTCAAATGCCAGCACCGCCATGGCGGTTTACCGATACTATCTGTCTTCACCAAGGTGGCACGTTCTCTTCCCTAACATGCCCTCAGGGTGGCCTGAATACTTGGAAGTGATTCTTGACAAGTACATTGTTGAGCGAGGCTTCTCATATGGAGACGCCCTAGTAGCGTGGGCTTTAAAGGAGTTTCCAGAGCTTGAGGCTTTCGTAACTTGGAACGTCAAGGATTTTCGAGGGAAGCTTCAGCTCCCCGTCTACACGCCAGAAGAATGGCTTAGAAAAATGAAAAGCTGAAGAATAAACCTAAATGGGAAGTTCTTCTTCCATCAACCCTTTAAGCAGCTCGGCAAGTCTCTCCAAATCCTGTAAGCTGAGCACTTCTTGGAAGGTGTGCACATACCTTGTGGGCACCGCTATCACGCCGCATGGAACACCCTCCCTAGAGAGCTGTATTGCAGTGGCATCGGTGGTTCCGCCTTCAAGCACTTCAAGCTGGAAGGGTATTCTCCTCTTTTCAGCGGTCTCAATGATCCACTGCTTCACTTTAGGGTTGGGTATTAAGCCGCCGCTCAGCGATTCTCTACGTCCGTCAGCAGCCATGATTACTGGCCCCTCGCCAACTCTGACGGGGGCTTCATGAGCCTCCATGTTGGGGTGATCCCCAGCTATCGTAGTGTCCACAGCGATACCCACTGTAGGCTTAACTGCATAACCAGTTACCGTGGCTCCTCTGAGCCCTACCTCCTCTTGGATGGTGAAGACCGCGTACACTCTACACTTAGGCTCAGCTTTCTTCACCGCGTGGATTAGTGCGGTGCAGCCAGCTCTATCGTCAAAAGCTTTTCCAGCTACAAGCCCTCCAGCCAGCTCTAAGAACTTCTTATCAATGGTAATGAAGTCGCCAACCTTGATCCCCATCTCCCGCACCTCATCAGCACTTCGAGCGCCAACGTCAATGAACATCTTATCGTAGGTCAGCAGCTGCTTCCTCTCATCTTCCTTCATCACATGCACAGCCTTACTGCCGATAACTCCTCGTATCCTCCCCTTGCTTCCATGGATGACCACTTGCTGACTGACGAGAAGCTGATCCCAAATACCTCCCAGCTTAGCGAAGCGTATGAACCCCTTATCGTCGATGTGCTTCACTATTAGGGCTATTTCATCCATGTGCGCCGCTATCATCAACGACTTCTCGCCAGACCCCTTGCATGCAATAATGTTTCCCAGTGAATCCCTTCTAATTTCATCCACGAATCCTTTCAGCTCCGATTCGATGATCTCTGCGACCTCCTCTTCAAAGCCTGGAGGGCCGTGTGCCTCCGAAAGCTTCTTCAAAATGCCTACAAGCTCGTCAGCCATGCAATTCACCACAGCGCTACACTAGCTTCAGCATATAATAAGGCTACTCTTCCCCCTCCTTAGCTTCTCCTTCAGCCTCCTCTGCACGCTCCCTCTCATACAGCTCCTTTCTCCTAGCCTCAAGAAGAAGCGGCTCAACTCCAAGAAGCTCTGCAGCAGTCAAAACCTTCACGCCATAATCCCCCGCAATCTCGTATACTGGCGCCAAGTGCTCCCTGTAGTTTAGGTCTCTGAGAAGATGGTGATCTAAAACGAGCTTCCTAGGTCTAGCCTCCCTAACAAGCTTCATTAAGTTCGCCAGAGAGTTCTCAAGCATTTCCTCCGGGAATCGTCTGCCCAGCATGTAGGTCAACGGCCCGTCAACAACCACGAGATCAGGCTCCTCCACCAGCATGAACTCGAGCTGATCCTTATGGGGAGGCCCTTCAACATCAGAGGAGTAGATGAAAGTTTCACCGCCATGACTAACCAGAACTTCAATCACGTATCCGAGCTTGTCGTTAATTCCATGGAAGACGGGCTTCGAGAACTTGATCAAAGTCCCTCCAAACTTAAATTCATTGCCATCTCCGACGTGGAGCTCCCTAACACGATCTCTGACGGTCTTCAAAAACCTCGGAGCCCTGACAAATCTCTGGCTTGGATTGATGTTGTTCTCGGGATCCTTAATTATTAAAATCTTGCCATCGTAGATCTCCACAGAGATCTTCTTCCCAGTGTCATGGTGGTCATAGTGGTAGTGGGTGACAATGAGTAGATCCGCATCTCTAGCGGCTTCCTCCACCTTTAAGGCTAGCTCCTTCAGCCTCTCCCTCTCAACGCGATGAGGCCTCAAGCCGTAGCGCCTAGGACCTAAAGCCACGCTGGGATCAATAACCATCCTCAAGTCGTCGGTTTCAACCTCAATGCACATGGAGCGCACGCCAAGGCTGTCAAAAGCGATGGGCTTCACATAGATACCCAATACGCCAGCACCTCAAAGCTCACTAAGTGCAATTCTCCTCAAACCATGAACCCTGTCGAAGTCATCGTCATCTGAGATCACCACTCCATCAACCGCCAATGCCGATGCCGCAACAAAGCTATCAAAGAAGCTCAATCCACGCCTCTCAAGCTCCATCTGCTTGGCAATTAAATCAAAGCCTAGAGTGCACACCTCCTTCACCTTAAACTTCTCAGCTATCATCCTCACCGCCTCAACTGCCCTCGCAACATGATCCAACGAGTACCCCCCTCGACCTAAGAACCACTTGAAACTCCAGCAACACCGTATCCGGGATCTTCAACCCCTTAATCTTCAAGGCCTTCAAAGCCTTCTCATGCTTCCTATCCGTTGGAGAAAGAGCGAAAAGAACCTCAGTATCGATCACTGGCATGCCTCATCAACCACTTCTCAGCCTTCCTCTCTTCAACACCCTCATCGTAAGGCTCGCCTATAAGCTCCCCCAACACCTTAAACGGATCCTCCACGGGCTCCAATACAAGCCGCCTCCCCTCAAGGCGGATCTTCAGGAGATCCCCCTCCTTAATCCCCGTCTTCCTCCGAATCCTAGAAGGGATTACAAGGGTATACCTCTTGCAACCCCTCACCGTCGTCTCGGACACTTACCCTCCCTAAGCTCAGAATTAACCTCTGAAATATAAGATATTTCTGAAGTTAAGCAATTTTTCAGAAATAAGAGGGGCCCTTTCATATGGGCTGAAATTTATGAAAAGATCTCAGAAACCCATTTAGTGGAGGCTTCATCGCTATGCGCTACATAAGGTTGGAGCCAGCGATCTCAAGCTGCACTAAGTGCACCTGCATCGACAAGCCCTACGTCAAGCACCAGGCCTATTCGATATGGCTTCCGAGAAAGGTAGAAGTTCTCGCTATAGGTGAATCCCCTCCACCAGGCCATAAGGAAAGCTTCTTCTACAATCTAGGCTGCTTCGACAGGCTGAGGCAAGCCTTGAAATACGCCTTTAAAATTGATAGCGATGAGCAGCTTCTCCAAGAGCTCAGAGATCTAGGCGTATTCATCACAGCGGCAGTGAAGTGCCGTCCGCTCAGTAAGAAGCACATCCCCGCTATGAGGGCGAACTGCGTGAAGATCCTTCAACAAGAAGTAGAGGTCCTAAAGCCTTCAAGGATAGTTGCTATGGGCAGCACGGCGCTAACCTCCACAGCAGAACTCTATGGTCTTAAGATGCCTGACACCGTCGTGGGCATCTATAAGCTCGCAGATTCTCCCTTAGAAATCTACGTACTCCCCCATCCACTCTACCTCTTCAGATTCAGGAGGGAGCTTCTCCATCAGCTGAAGCTGCTTCTCTCCAAGGAAGAAGTGCGGGTTTGATAATGGATCAAGCCCAATGCCATCATCATTCTTCAGAGTTGGAAACATTCATCATCTCCGATGCAGCTTACCGTGATCCTCTAGATAATGTTTCTCTCATCGCCTTAGGTAGGCTCATGATCCCGTCTCCCATCATCACTTATCAGCTCCCAGAAGCTAAACCACTCAAGCTGAGATATCTTTTTAGGAGCCACCGTGATAGAGACAATTGATGATGAGGGTTTCGGGTCCTGAAGCCTGCGCGATGACGAAAGCTTGATTGCCTGATCCGTGTTCACTTAGGCTTCTTCACTTCCTTAGAAATTCGCTGACCTTAATCGCAACTACTTTCTCTCGCCATTCTCTAAATGCTTCAGGAGTTTTAACATGAATTTGAAAGGGGTCTTCTACTCCTGCCTCCCATAGCTTCTTGAGGATTTCATCTGCCTTCTTCTCGGTGAGTACCAAGACATCTATATCGCTGGAGAAGACATGTCTTCCTTCGGCTACAGAGCCTATCAAATAGACCTCTGCTTGAGGATCCGCCTCCTTGACGAGGGCTTCCATGCGCTTGAGGTGTTCGCCGAGTTCCTTGAAGACCTGCTGTCTTCTCAGTGCTTCTTTTACGAGTAGCTCATGTGACAGTTTTCATCACCTCTTCTACAACTTGTCGAAGTCTAAGAACTTCCTCTCTTTCAAACTCCCTGGGAGCATACCTCGAGGTTATGTAGGCGTCTTCAAGACATCCCAGCTCGACACTGTACTTTTCAAGCAGCTTTTCTATGTGCTCCCTCCTACTAGGAGAGACTTCGGCGAGCATTCTAAGCAGCTTTCGAATACCGTGAATCCTAGGGTAAAGCACTCCTTCCTCCAGCAATTTAGCCTTGAGGAATAGCTGAAGCGCCTGCTCCAAACTGAAGACCGCTAAACTGTAGAATCCACGCTCCACTTGGAAGCTTGCAGTCTCCATAAACTCCCGCGACTTCTCGAGAAGCTGCTTCACCTCTTCTTTACGCGTCATTGCTAAGCGCCTTCACCATGACTATTCTCAAGAAATTACTAAAAGCCTTCCTTGGCTTCTCTCAAGATAGAGGGTCCTTCACCATTGATGGATAATATCTACCGCTGCCGAGTATGCGGAGCTTACGTCGAGGAGGCTAGGCACTGTGGCGTGGATGCCGAGCTTTTCCTAGATAGAAGGCGTAGAGAGCAGCTGAGCAAGTTGATGTCCGGGCTTCTCCGCCACTTCCCAGAGCAAGCTGGCTTGAAGCTGAATGATGAGGGCTTCACCTCGCTAAGAGAGCTCGCCGAAGCCATTAGAACTAGGTGGATTCGGAGGGAATTGTACCAGTGGGTTACTGAAGAGCACTTGCTTGCCATAGCTCTTCTCGATCCAAAGGGACGCTTTGAAGTGAAGGAGGGGTTGATAAGGGCTAGATATGGACACAGTGTCTCCGTGAAGCTGAAGCTCGTTGAAGACCGCAAAGTCAAGGTGCTATACCATGGCACTACCGCCGAAAACCTATCTCGAATACTTGGTGAAGGGCTGAAGCCCATGAAGAGGCTCTACGTCCACTTAACCTCAAGCTTTGAAGATGCAGTCGCCACCGGTAGAAG
>JAGHCH010000122.1 GCA_021160575.1 Thermoproteota archaeon
ATTTTCTCGGTGGTGGCTTCAAGCACAGGGTCTCTCAGCACCTTCTTGACCTCTCCTCCCTCAACTAGATATGCCTCTAAGCCCACATAGCGGTTGTTCCATCGGATGTCGTCGATGTTCCATTCTTCAAAACTCTTGATCCAGATAGCCCTTCTAGTCTCCTGTAGCATCTCGTCGAGACTCCAGTCTCCCGGCTTGAGGTAGGTGTTCGACATCCTTACGATGGGCTCCCTATCATAGGCGGAGGCTCTAGCAGCAGCATTGCTCTTCACTTTGAAGACTGATGCCGTCTGCCTATTGTGGAGCAGCTCGTTAATCACGCCCTCCTTAATGAGGTAACGCGGCCGAGCCTTCACTCCCTCATCATCATAAAGGTAGTAGCCGTAGCTATGAGGGAGAGTCGGGTCATCTATTACCGTTACATGCTCTGACCCTATCTTCCTACCAAACATCTCTGGCTTCAAGTAGGACTCCCCGGCTTGAGCTGCCTCCCTTCCTAGGATTCTGTCAGCTTCCTGAGGATGTCCTGAAGCCTCGTGGCATAGAAGCCCGACAACCTCGCTCCCCAAAATGACGTCGTAGATGCCGTCCTCTATCTTCGCGCCCTCTAGGAGGGCTCTCTCAAGGGCTCTAGCCTCATTTTGGACTTGTTCATCGAGCTTCCAGGCACCGATTCTTTCCAATCCCCCGGCTTCTCCAAGCTGGAAGTACCTCTGGGCAGTACCTCTCTCTGGGTGCAGCGCTGTGAGGAAGAAGAGGATGCTCACTCTGGGGATCCACGACTCTACATAGGCTCCATCGCTGTTCATATACGTCTTCTCGGTCCACCACCCATCATAAGAAATCAATCTCCCTGGAAGCTTAGCCTCCTTAAAAGAGGAAACCGCTACTTCATCAAAGTGCTTTAGAAGCTTCAGCAGCTCCTCAAGCTCCACTTCGACAGGGCTTTTCATAAACTCCACGGTGTAGTTCGCCTTCTCAAAACCCTCTTCAGAGAACTCAACCCACTTCTTTACCGCTCGACTAGCCGCACGAGCCGCCTTCACAGCCTGTGCAACAGCTCTTTCTATTTCCTCCCTCTCCAAAATGTTCGTAGACGTGAAAGCCATTCCACCATCAACAACAGCTCTAATCCCTAAACCGCATTCCCTAGAGTAGCTGGGCGGCTCTGGCTCACCGTTCTTCAAGATCACTGAAACCTTAACATCCCTCTGATACCTTGCTTCACAGTACCTTGCTCCGAGCCTACGTCCATACTCAATGGCAAATTCCACAGCTTCTCTAGGATCCAATGGCTTTCTCCTCCATTGCATCCAACTACTAGCTTTCACGACTCTTTAAATGGTTTCTACGAAACTGTTAAAAACGTGTAGTCCTTCCATGAAAGCCTTATAGAGGTGCTTCCATGCCTAGGTATGATGTAGTCGTAGTGGGCGCTGGCCCCGCCGGGCTGATGGCAGCCTACAAGGCAGCAAGCCTCGGCGCCTCCGTTCTAGTGGTTGAAAAGGAGAGAAGCCTAGCCGTTAAGCCCTGCGCTGAAGGGCTCTCCAAGCAAACCCTAGTCACTGCCGAACTCGGAGAGTCGAGCTTCTTCATATATAATGAAGTGAGGGGTGCCTACGTTTATCCTCCAGATGAATCTAAGAGGGTTCTACTGGTCGAGGAGGGCAATGAGGGCTTCATTGTTGATAAGAAGAGGATGCTTCAAGTAATGGCTGCTCGCGCAGCTGAAAAAGGCGTTGACCTCTGGATGAGATCCCTCGTTAAGGATCTTTTATGGTGTAATGGCAGAGTTTCGGGGGTCGTAGTGGAGGTTGAAGGCAGTTTCGTGAAGGTGGAGGCTGGCATGGTTCTAGGCTGTGACGGCGTGGGATCCACTGTTGCAAGGAAGGCTGGCTTCGACATGGAGGGGTATGAGGTCATACCTACCGTGCAGTACATCGTGGTGAACTGCAAAATCGAGGAGCAGGATAAGGCGCATTTCTATCTCGGCAACGAAGTTGCACCAAAAGGCTATGCTTGGATATTTCCCAAGGGCGATGGAGTGGCAAACGTGGGTATAGGCGTGCGGGGTAAACCCGCTAAAAGCTACCTTGACAAGTTCATCAAGCAGCATCCCGGGATGTTCTCGAAAGCTAAGGTCGTCGAGGTTAAAGGAGCCCCCGTGCCCATAGGTGGAATGGTTAAAGAGCTGGTTAAGCCTGGAGTTGCGATCTGCGGCGATGCAGCTGGGCAAGTGATTCCCCTTACCGGGGGAGGCATTCATAGCAGTATTACCGCTGGGAAAATTGCTGGGGAGCTTGCTGCTCGAGCTGTTCTTGAAGCTGCTCCTCAGCTCATGGAGGAGTACCCCAAGCTCTATGAAGATCCCTGGGGCAAGCGAATATACAACAGCTTGAAAGCATTAAGGGCGATAGAAGCCCTCTCCGATGATGAACTCAACAAGCTGGCTGAAATCATCACCGGGGAGGACATCGTGGATCTCGCTAGAGGATTGAATATCCAGCGCGTAGCCATGAAGTTCATCAAGCACCCGCTCTTCGCCATGAAGCTCGCCAAGAAATTGCTCTCCTAGCCACCATGAAGTTGGAGAAATATCTTTATCCGGCGACTCCTAGAGAAGGGCTTAGCCCTTGTGGCTGGTTGATGAACTCATGAAACCCTTTAACAGCATGCGAAACTCGATTCCCGGTCCAAAAGCTAAGAAGATCGTGGATCGCGAGCAAGAGGTCATCTCTGGTGCCATAAGCGTGAAGTTCTTCCCACTGGTTCCTGAAAGGGGTGAAGGATGCATCCTCCGAGATGTCGATGGCAACATCTACATAGATCTCTTAGGAGGAGCAGCCGTCGCCAACATAGGCTATTCGCACCCCAAGCTTGTTGAAGCAGTCAAAGATCAAGTTAGCAAGCTTCAGCACGCCATGATAGGCTACTACTACAACGTGAAGGCAGTAGAGGTGGCAGAGAAGCTGGTCTCCATTACTCCCGGCTCCTTCGAGAAGAGGGTTGCCTTCGCAACTTCTGGCTCCGAAGCCTGCGATTTCGCCATTAAGATAGCCAAGTTCTACACTGAAAGACCATGGGTGATCTCCTTCACAGGAGCGTGTCACGGACATACTTGCGGCGCAGCATCTTTGTCTGGCTTTAAAGGCGTCATGAAGAGGGGGTTCTCCCCACTGATACCTCAAGTCGTCTGGGCCCCCTACGCTTACTGCTACCGCTGTGCTTTCAAGCTTGAATACCCTGACTGTAGAGCGGCATGTGCAGACTACATCAAGGACCATATCCTTGACCATGTGGTGCCAGCAGATGAGGTAGCAGCTATCATAGTTGAGCCGATTCAAGGGGATGCTGGCGTTATAGTCCCCCCAAGAGAGTTCCTCGCTAAGCTGAGGGCTATCTGTGATGAATACGGCATTCTCTTAGTAGTGGATGAATCTCAAACAGGCATGGGCAGGTGCGGCAGCTGGTTTGCGGTAGAGCAATATGGCGTTACCCCAGATCTCCTTGTCTGCGGGGAAGGATTGGCCTCCGGCTTGCCCATAGGTGCTGTTGTAGGTCCCTCAGAGGTTATGTCTCTCCCAGCTGGAAGCTGCCTATTAACCTCAGCGGCAAACCCCGTCATGTGCTCTGCAGTACTCGCCACCATCGAGGTGATCGAAGAGGAAAAGTTGCTTGAAAACGCGGTCTCTATAGGGGAACTCGTAGTTAAGCGGCTGCGGGAACTACAGGAGCGGTACGATGTCATAGGGGACGTAAGAGGGAAGGGGCTGATGATAGGCGTAGAGATAGTCAGAGACTCCGCCTCAAAAACTCCAGCGCCTCGACTAACTGGCGAAATCAGCTGGAGAGCCTTTCAGCTCGGCTTAATCCTTCCCGTCTACGGCTTGAAGTCCAATGTCTTAAAGATCACGCCACCTTTAAATATCTCAGAGGAGCTCGCCAACAAAGCCTGCGACATTATAGAGAAGGCCGTAGAAGATGCTGTCAAAGGCAGGGTGCAGTTAGCAGCTAAAACCTGGTGAACCGGAAGGAAGCATTCCTTTAAGCTTCTTCTTAGACCTTTTAAAGGCATGGACTCCATCATCTACTGCACTATTATTAGCCTGGACTAATAGCAAAGTTGGCAAACAGTTCTGTAAAGTTTTATATATTCTATGGGTAATAACAGCTTGAAACAAGAAGTTCTAAGTTCGAAACGGAAGGAGGACAATGGACATGAAAAGGGCAATCATCGCCCTACCCCTTCTGACAATACTTCTAGCAGCCATCATGGCGCTACCAGCTCCAGTAAGTGCACAGGCGCAAACGCAGCAAACCCCCTACGAGCCCTACGGCCCACGCGTCGACGAGCTGATCATCAAGATCTTCTTCTCCCCAGAGCCAGAATACATGGCCTTGCAAACTGGGGAGATCGACATCATCGACTGGCCACTCAGCGCAGCTAAGGTAGAGGAGTTCAAGAACAACCCAGACATCGTGCTGGCAGAGTACACTGAGCTAGGCATGTTCGAGTTCGACCTCAACAACAGGAATTGGCCTCTCAGCAATGTCCACTTCAGGAAAGCTCTAGCCTACCTAGTTGACAAGGAGAGAATAATCACCGAGGTTGTCAAGGGCTATGGCATAGCCCTAGACTCTGTTATTGGTCCCCAGTGGGGTGCAATATACAATCCCTATGTGAAGAAGTACGAGTACAGCCCAGAGAAGGCTGCTGAGCTCCTCGACAAGGCTGGCTTCGTCATGGGTCCAGACGGCTGGAGAATCGACCCCAAGACTGGCGAGAAGCTAAGAGAACTAGTCTTCGTGATCAGAGCAGATGACCCATTGAGGCAGCAGGCTGGCTTGATGTTCGCTGAGGAGCTGCAGAAGATCGGCATCCCCGTGAAGACGGAGGTAGTTGACAGGACTGTTGCCTACCAGAGGGTGATGGTCAGCTACGAGTACGACATCTACACTGGCGGCTGGATTCTAGACAGAGATGGCACCTACCTCTACGACCTCTACACCAGCTATGTTGACGTTTACCCAGAGCCATGGTCGCTCAACTACATCGGTTTCCACAATGACAGCTTCGACTACTGGGCCTACAAGATGAAGTACGCCAGCACCAACTTCGACGAATACAGGGAGGCCGCTTGGAAGGCACAGGAGATCTTCATGGACCAGGTGCCCATGATACCGCTGTGGTCAACCGTGGGTGTCAAAGCCTATCGCGCTGAGCTCAAGAATGTCATTAACATGGTCGGCACAGGAGTGAACAACGGCTGGACCTTCCTCAACGCCTACAAGGAAGGCCAACCCTTCGGCGGCAAAATAGTCTACGGCTTCAAGAGTGATATCGAAACCCTCAACCCAGTCATCGCCCAATGGTATTGGGACCATGAGGTACTCAGCAAGATCTTCGACTCGCTGATAGCCGTTGATCCATACGACTTGCAAAAGGATCTGCCTTGGCTGGCTGAGAGCTGGGATGTGCAGCTTGACCCGGAGCACAACGAGACTACTGTAACCTTCCACCTACGCAAGGACGTGGTCTGGCAGGACGGCGTTCCATTCACATCAGAAGACGTGAAGTTCACCATCGAGCTATACCAGAAATGGTCACCCTACTGGCTGCCCATGGTGGAGAACATCTACAAGGTCGAGGCCCCAGACCCCCACACAGTAGTCGTGCACTTTAACGTGACCAGCTACCTAGCCTACAGATGGGCTGGTGGAATCTACATTCTGCCGAAGCACATCTGGGAGAAGTACGATGATCCAACCCAGGCGAGGCCATGGGAGGAGCCACACCCAACAGTGGCAGGGCTCACCAAGCTCATCGGCACTGGCCCATTCATCTTCAAAGAGTGGAAGACTGGCGAGTACGTGCGCCTAGTCTGGAACCCGCTGTTCTTCAATGCTCACCCAGAGCGTGTTGGCGGAACCACTGTTGAGATGATCTCCGGAGCCGGTGTCAGCACTGTCGGCGAGACTAGAAGCGTTGTCCTGAGGATCCTCGACGTGACTGGAGAGCCCTTAGAGGGTGCTCCAGTCAAGGTTGAGGTGACCAAGGCTGGCGAAGTGGTAGCCACCTACAACGCCACCTATCTAGGCGCTGGACTCTACAAGGCCACCATTGACACCTCCGGCTTCAGCCCAGGCGACTACGAGGTGAAGATAAAGGCTAGGATCGGCACCTACGAGAAGGTGGAGTCCTTCAAGCTGCCAGTGCTACCATCGGTCAGCGAAATTCAATCTGCGCTGAACGAGGTTAAGGCTGTTGCTGGTAACGTGGGCACTGCTATGGGTCTCGGCGCTGGCGGCCTCATCTTAGGCATCATCGCCATCATCGTAGCAGCGCTCGCTATGAGGAGAAGGTAATAGAAATCTTTAAAACTCCACTCCTTTTTTCTTCCAGATTGTTCGAGCATCATATTCAAGGGATGCTCTATGGGGCTAGCAGGCTACATAGTGCGGAGATCCATATACACGGTAGTCCTCATCTACTTGGTTCTCACATTAAACTTCATCCTCTTCGTAGCCATGCCTGGAGATCCGGTGGCAATTCTCGCTTCATCCCTCCGGCTGCGTCCAGACCAAGTGGAGAAGGTTGTGAAGCTCTTTGGATTAGATCAGCCCATCCATATTAGGTACTTCAAATACCTTCAATCGATGTTTACCTTCAACTTCGGCTATTCATACTATTATGGCGGACGCCCTGTAGCTGAACTGATCATGGAAAGACTTCCTAACACAATTCTTCTCCTTGGCTCGGCAACCGTGTTCGCCATTATAGCTGGAGTGATTATAGGGGCTGTTGCAGCTTATCGCAGAGGAGGGAAGTTTGATGTGACGGCTATTACAGCCTCTCTCCTCACCACCGCTCTGCCCACCTTCTGGATGGGCATGATCTTCCTCCTTATCTTCGGAGTGTACTTGCATTGGTTCCCCTTAGCAGGGGCTATGAGCCGCCCTCCACCCACGGAGTTTTGGTCTCAGATAGCTGATAGATTGTGGCACCTCTTTCTCCCTGGGCTCACCCTCTTCCTCTTCTTCTATGGATCCTTTGCCCTTCTAACTAGAAGCGCAGTCCTCGAAACTCTTACTGAAGACTACATCCTAACCGCCAAGGCAAAGGGACTGGATGACCGGAAGATCCTCTTCAAGCACGCCTTGAGAAACGCTCTTCTGCCACTCGTCACAACAGCCGCCATTTGGCTTGCCTCAGTAATAGGAGGGGCTATCATCACTGAGCAGATCTTCACTTATGAAGGAATGGGCTACCTCATCTGGATGGCCGTAGCGAGATACGACTACCCTGTGCTACAAGCAACCTTCTACATACTCGCTCTGGCAGTCATCATAGCCAACTTCATCGCCGACATCATCTATGGCTTCATAGATCCAAGGATCAAGTACTAGAAGGTGGTATGTGGTGTCCTCAGCCAAGCCCCATGGGCGGCTAGCCCTCTACTCCAAGAGGGCCAAGGAGTTTTGGGAGGTGTTCAAAGCCAGCCGCAAAGGACTTCTAGGAGTAGCAATCCTCATCTTCTTTGTAATCCTAGCACTAGCAGCTCCCCTCATGACCCCCTACGACCCCCTCCTAGACACAGACCTTGCAGGCTTTAGAGCGAAGCCCATCTGGCTCAAATCGCTGGGCTACCCAGATCTCAGCGAAAACTTCTTCCCTATAAAGGATCCAGGCTTCACCTCTAAGCCCACTAATATTAAGATTCTGAAGCTGCCAGAGGGGTTCAACGTAAGGTGGCTTCCCGGCGACGGCTACACCGATCCAGGCGTTCTCGAGATCTCCTATCAGCGCCTTGAAGGAAAGCCTCAAGGCCTTCTTCATGCGGAATTCGCCATCTTCTTCAAGTATCCTTACAAAAGGCCTCCAGCCCACTTTAAAGCCTATGTGGCAGCTACCTGCAACGCTACCACCGATACCCCCGCCATGGTTAGGCTCTACTTGATAGATCTTAATGGCACGAGGTACAAGATTTGGGAATCTGTGCTTACTCAAGGTGAGTGGGTTAAACCTCAGCCATGCGTGGACTCTCGAAACGCTCCTCTGAGAATGATGATGTTCGGGAGCATCAAGGCCGATCCAGCCAAGAAAATCTTCCGCGGCATAGGCGAATACGGCTATATGCTGCAGGTGGAGGTTTATGACAGGAGTAAGACAGCCGACGTTAAGGTCTATATTGACAACTTCGACTTAAAGCTCTACGGGGAAGCCTTTGGTCTGCTTGGCACAGACTTCTTTGGAAGAGACGTCTTCACGCAGTTTGTCTATGGTGCCAGAATCTCGCTGCTCGTGGGTCTTCTCGCCTCTGTAATCTCTGTTCTAGTCGGCTTAACTGTAGGTGTGGTTTCCGGGTACTTCGGAAAAGCTGTGGATGAGGTGTTGATGAGATTCACAGACCTCCTCTTGGTGCTTCCTTATCTGCCACTCCTCTTAGTTTTGGTGGCTCTCTTTGGGCAAAACATTTGGATGATCATCGCAATTTTGGGTTTTCTGGGGTGGATGAGCTTTGCAAGAGTTATTCGTTCACAAATCCTTAGCTTGAAGGAGCGACCCTTCGTGGAAGCAGCTAAAGCAGTAGGCGCTAGAGATCTCCACATCATAGCTAAGCACCTTGTACCCAACGTAATCTCATTGGTCTACGTCTCTCTAGCTCTCTCCGTGCCCTCCGCTATCGTCTCCGAGGCGTCTCTTAGCTTCCTAGGCTTCGGCGATCCCTTCATCATGTCTTGGGGAAGAATGCTCCACGACGTCCACTACTACGGCGCTTACACCGACCTCTGGTGGGTGATCCCGCCTGGAGTGGGCATCGCCTTAATCTCGCTATCCTTCATCCTAATAGGCTACGCCATAGACGAGATCCTCAATCCAAGGCTCAGACGCAGAAGGTAACCCCTATGAGGCAAGCATGGCTCCTATTGCTGAGCCTAGGAGCACTGGAAGAGCATCTATTAAAGTCCTCTTACCAGCCTCTATGAAGGCTAGATGCTCTAGAGGCTGCCAAAGCTCTACAACCCCTACAGCCCCCGGGTAGAAATACACTATGAAGGTGAGTGCAGCCGAGACTGTGAGCGCTGCCAACCCAGCCAATATCGCTCTCCTAGCATCCTTCAACATGTAGCCGAGCCAGAGGGCAGCCAAGAAGGCTAGGGCATACCACGCCAACTTACTCCAAGAGAGATATGGCACTAGCTCAACAGTGTTCACTGCCGTTAAAACGACGCCTACTACAGCTACGCCTACTGGAAGCTCTCTGTTCATCGCCAGCCCTCTGAAAGACAGCTATATGAATGTGAGAAATGTAAACCCTTCTCCTCGAAGCAATGAGTGGTGAACTCCTTGAAGAAGGCTACAGCCTTCATAGCGGTTCTTCTAGCAGCTTCAATACTGGTTGTGGTAGAGGCAGCCCATCAGCATGCCCTGCTATGGAATGCTCTCTCCAGCCTAGAGGTGAAGGTGCTCTCTGTAGAGGTCTCCAAGAAATTGGTGACTATACGCGTCGAGCTGAGAAATCCCACTTCCTATGAGGGGTTGCTGCTTAAGCATGCCGGATGTAGGCTCACTGCGCTTCTCAATGGTGCAAAGCTGATCGGTGATGGAGCAACCTCCATAAAGCTCAAAGTGCCGCCCCACGGCTCGCTGCCTATAGAGATCACTATCTATAGCTCCAAGCTCCACAAACTCTTTGAAAATGAAATTCCGGAGCAGCTTCTCCTACAATTCGAGTTCCTCCTATCCTTCGAAACCCCCCTCGGAGATCTTCCCCTGCGTATCCCCCTCAATGTATCTGCCCAAGAAGTGGTAAGCTAACGCTTCTCAGATCTCCTCCACCATTTAACTCCACAGCGGAGGGGCATGGTAGAGCTTATATCATAGTCATCCGCAACTCTCTTTGCCCTTTAAAGGAGGGTGCAGCTATGCCGGCTCTACAGCCAATAGTAAAAGCACCCATACCCAAGGGCTTACCTCAGAAAACCCGCATAGGCAAAGGCTTCAGTCTTGAAGAACTTAGGCAAGTTGGAATAAATGCCACCATTGCACGTAAGCTCAAAATACCCGTGGACAAGAGGAGACGCACTTGCCACCCAGAGAATGTGGAGCTGCTCAAGCAGTTTCTAGCGCCAATTCTCAAGAAGGACGAGCGCAAGCCCAAGCGCCCAGCCAAAAAGCGCAGGAAGGAAATTGCTGAGGAGAAGCCTAAGCGGAAGAGGAGCCGCTCAGGGTGAGTTGAGGTCTTCACAACTCCGGTGGTTTGCTATTCATCACAGCGGCAACAGTACACTAGCTTGCTACTCTTTTATTAACCCGCCGCAAGCTGCACAGTGCAAAGCTCTCCTCCAAAGAGAAGAAGTTTCTCAGAGGTTGAGAAAAAGAAGACTTTGAAGGTTTCTCAGCACTAACCCTTACTATAAAGGTGGCAAGCTACAAAGTGACCTTTCTTAACTTCAACTAGTGGAGGTTCTTCCTTCTTACAAATGTCCTTGGCATAGACACACCTTGGATGGAATCTGCATCCTGGAGGTGGATTCAAGGGGTTTGCTACCTCACCTATGATGGGGATTTCCCCGATCTTCACCTTCGGATCTGGGACGGGTATCGCTGCCACCAGCGCTTTCGTGTAAGGGTGTAACGGGTTGTCAATAACCTCCTCCACATCACCCATCTCCACGATTTTGCCTAGATACATGATGGCTAGCCTATCGCAGAAGTACTTCGCTACTGCTAGATCATGGGTGATGAAGAGGTAAGTGAGCTTATACTTCTCCTTCAAGTCAAGCATCACGTTGAGGATCTCAGCTCTGATGGAGACGTCGAGCATCGATACAGGCTCATCTGCAACTATGAACTCCGGGTTCAAGATCAGTGCTCTCGCTATGGCTACTCTCTGCCTCTGCCCACCGCTCAGCTCGTGTGGATACCTATACATGAAGTCATCTGGAGGAACCAGTTTAACGTCTTCAAGGGCTCTAGCCACCATGTCCTCAAGCTCTTCTTCACTAGAAGCTAGCTTATGAACGCGAAGAGGCTCAGCTACTACATCTCGGATGAGCATTCTCGGGTTGATGGACTCATAGGGATCTTGAAAGATGATCTGCATCCTCCTCCGCAGAATTCTCATCTTAGACTTATCGTAGTCTAAGATGTTTTCACCTCGATAGAGAATTCTCCCACTAGTGGGCTCTATCAGCCGTAAAATGCACCTGCCCGTGGTAGTTTTTCCGCAGCCAGATTCCCCGGCTAAGCCGAAGATCTCGCCTTCATTGATGTGGAAGCTCACGCTGTCAACAGCCTTGACGTAGAGCTTCGGCTTCTTAGTGAAGGGCAGCGTGAAGGTGCGTACCTCAAAGTACTTCCTTAGATCCTCCACCTTTACAAGTTCCATAACTCCTCAACCCTATGGCAGGCTACTTTGACTCCGTTAACCTCCTTCATGGGCGGTTCTTCTTTCTTGCAGATCTCCTCAGCATAAGGGCATCTTGGGTGGAATCTACATCCTGGAGGTGGATAGAGAAGGTCTGGAGGTGCTCCTGGAATGAACTCGAGTCTCCTGCGCTTACCCTTCACGCTAGGCACTGCTCCAAGCAGCTTGGCAGTATAGGGGTGTAGTGGACGGTAGTAGATCTTCTCCGCTGGACCCAGCTCAACGATTTTTCCAGCGTACATCACAGCAACCTTGTCGCAAAGGTCGGCGACTATACTGAGGTCGTGGGTTACGAGTATAGTGGAGATTCCCAGCCTCCTCTGAATGTCCTTGATCAACTTGAGGATCTGCGCCTGCACGATAACGTCCAACGCCGTAGTAGGCTCATCCGCTATCATGACTGAGGGATTGCAAGCTAAAGCCATGGCGATCATAGCTCTCTGCCTCATTCCACCGCTGAACTCGTGAGGATAGCTGTTGGCCCTCGAGGGATCTATTCCCACTAGCTTGAGGAGATTCCTAGCTCTCTCCAAAGCCTCTTGGCGGCCCACATCCTCGTGCAGAAGGATAGCTTCAGCTATTTGATCGCCAACCCTCATAACCGGGTTGAGGGCATTCATGGCTCCTTGAAACACCATGGAGATCTTTTTCCATCGAATCTCCTTCCTAAATTTGTCCTCTGGCATCTGGAGGATGTCCTTCCCCTCTAAAACCACTTTACCTCCAAAGATCTTCGCATTGAAGGGGAGAATCCTTAAAATGGTGATGCCTAAGCTACTCTTGCCACAGCCAGATTCGCCTACAAGCCCAAGAGCCTCTCCCTTCTCGAGGTCGAAGCTCACGCCATCTACTGCCCTAACCCAGCCTCTCCTCTCCACGAGGTAGTACATCTTCAGATCCTGCACGCTCAGCACAGGCATGGCGGCAACGCCTACGTCAACACCTCTCAAAGCCTAGCAAGGCATGGAATGGAATACGAGATATTTACCTTTCGGTCGCGTCTTGACTTCCCAGCAAGCTTTCGGTTGTCGAAGTGAGCTACCTCAGCTTTTCGGTAGCTCTGTATCTTCCATCAACCTTCTCTAGCTCGCCAAACCTCACCAGCCATTCAACAGCAGTTCTATACCATCGATCCTCGTAGCTCAAGCCGTACCACTCTGGGAAGGCTTCAGCGATCTCCTCCAAGCTCCAGCTCTCCTTTCCACCCTCCTTGAATAGCCTCCTAGTGAAGTCTATGATATCCTCGAGCCTGGTCCAGGGATATTGGTACCAAATCCACTCCTTCACCTCGTCCACATAGTAATCTGGCTTAACCTTACAGACCGGTGAAATCCACTGCATGGTAGCTATTCTTACCTCGGCTGGCTTGCAGTCAGCTTCAAGCGTCTTCTTGGCTAGGATCAGCGAATCCCCTGTATCAGCGATATCATCTACGAGGAGCACCTTCTTGCCTGAGAGATCCAGCTTGAGAGGATATTTCACCCTAGCCTTCTCGCTGACCTCTGCTGCAGTGGGCCAGTGAACCACTTGGATGGACATCATGTCACTCACGCAGAGGCAGTCGCAAAGCAGCCTAGCCGGCACAGCTCCTCCCCTTGAAATGGCGACTATCATGTCGGGCATCCAGCCGCTTCCCTTGATCACTTCGGCCAGCTCCCAGCACCACTTCATCACGTCATCCCATGAAACCAGCTTGCAGTTCACCTTAGGCAACAGCACTGCACCTCCCTTGGCCGTGGAGCACTCTCTTATAAAGCATCATTAAACTAGTTAAACTTTTCATGCTTCTAATGCTTAGAGCAGAACCTTTTCAGAGCATGGCCAGCTCGCACAAACCTTATTAAACTCATAAGCTTCAACTTGCCTAAACCATGATGGGCGGGCTTCGAAATGGGTAAGGTTACCCGTGGCCTCAAGGCTGGAGTTCTCTCTGGCCTCATCATAGGGGTAATCCTCGGAGCAGTCACCTATGCGACTATGGTGCTGTGGAAGGAGGAATACCTAGCCTACTTCCAGCAGATAATAGAGCACCTCCAAGAGACCTATGGCCCGCTGCCCATCACTGCTGAGGCGCTCTACCAGTATTCGCTTAACATGAGTTTCATAAGTGCAATTTTAGGCGCGGTGATCTTTGGGCTCCTCTTCGGGGCTGTCTTCGGCTGGAAGTATGAGAAGTTCCCTGGCTCCCCTATAGTCAAGGGGTTGATCATGGGCCTCATAGTAGCTGTGGTCTCACTTGTCATAGCTTACGGCGTCCCCGGGGTTAGAACGCCCTTCTTCGGTGGAGTGGAAACCTTCAAGCTGGCGTTCAGCATTGTGATGTACCTTGTGTGGGGGGTGCTGACCAGCATCTTCTACTGGCGGTGGATTCCTAAGGAGGCGGCTGGTGCTGGATGAGGGAAGTCTACATACTGAGAGGCGTTGAGAAAATCTACGGTAGAGGAGAAGCCGCCACCCATGCTCTTCGAGGAGTTGATCTAGAGATCTATGAGAGAGAATGCGTAGCCATAGTAGGCCCCTCTGGATCTGGAAAAACCACACTCCTGAGCGTGATGGGCCTTCTCGATAAACCCACCAAAGGGGAGGTCTTCTTCCTAGGTAGGGATATCCTCAAGTTGACGGATGCCGAGGCCTCCAAGCTTAGAGCCAGATACATAGGCTTCGTTTTTCAGACCTTCAATTTAGTGCCCTGGCTTTCAGCCCTCGAAAACGTGGAGCTTGCCATGTCCATTATAGGCATCTCCCCTGCTGTGAGGAGGAAGAAGGCGCTGGAGCTGCTGACTCTAGTTGACCTCGCCCATAGAGTGGAGCACAAGCCCACAGAGCTCAGCGGCGGAGAGCAGCAGAGAGTTGCTATAGCTCGCGCTCTGGCGAATGACCCACTGGTGATCCTAGCCGACGAGCCCACTGGCAATCTAGACAGCAAGAGTGGCATGCAGGTAGTCAAGATCCTCAAGGATCTAACCTTAAAGGGGAAGACGGTAGTAATAGTTACCCACAACATGGATATAGCTCGCATGGCTGATAGAGTAGTCAAGCTGAGGGATGGGAAGGTGGTGGAAGTTGCCTAAGAAGACTCTTCTACCATTTCTCTCTGCGGCATTACTCCTTCTCTTCATAGCTGCCGTACCCCTCGCTTCCTCAAGCTCCCCGGGACTAGACTTCCTCTATGCCAAGTGGGGAGATCAATACACAGAGGTCTCCGCATATCCTGGCTTAACCACAACTATCACAGTGTTTCTGAGAGTAGACTCCCTCACAGTTTCAGGCATCAATGCCTGGCTGGAACTTCCCGAGCCCTTAACGAGCCCCTCTGGACACAACAAGAGCTACGCCTGGTACTCTGGGCCAGCCCCTGAAGGAACAATTATTCCTCTCACCTTCCAAGTGGTGATCCCTCCCTCTGCTCCCACTGGAGACTACAGGTTTGAGCTGCACATGGAGTACTACTGGGGCAAATCGGAGGAAGACGGCTACCATACCTTCAAGCTCACCGTGGGAGAACCCATCTACGTGGATG
>JAGHCH010000128.1 GCA_021160575.1 Thermoproteota archaeon
CAACAGGTTTTGATCCAACTGAAGCCAGCTGGGCTGCCTCAGCGCCAAGCGCCTTAGCATTGATCTTGGTTATGGCTGTGGCGCACTCCGCTAACTGCCCGCTTCCACCCTCCTTCGAGAAGACCCTTACGGAGAGGTGAGCACCTCGACGCCGATCTACTCCTTCACAACCAGTGGAGGATAGCAGGTGTATTTCGGAGATGCCGTCAGTAGCCACGCCTGCAGCCCTGTCTATGCCCTCTATGAGGGATCCAGCTATAGCCTCCTCAACTGCATGGACTACTTCGCCGATGTCTGGAGCTTGAATCTCCACTTCTGAAGTGAACTTCCCTTCTTTGGGCAGAGGAGCTTCAACTGTGGGTTGGGGAAGATATTGTGCTGACTTCTTCGCTCTCTCAATGGCTTCTCGTATCGAGTTTGAGGAGAGTTCCTCCACGTGAGCTATAATGCGCTTTCCGTTGAACACTAGAAGAATGCTGAGAGAGGAGGTGATCCAAGTTTTAGCAACGGTTACCTCGTTATTGGAGAAGCGCACCATGTGTTCAAGGCTGTCATCTGAGATTACTATTGCTTCAGAGGCCCCGGCTTTGAGGGCTTCTCTGAGAGCTTCCTCTAGGAACTCCGCTGCCTTCGGCAAGATGAGCACCTCAGCTCAAGGCGTTTGTAGTTTTTGAAGCCCAGTCTATTTAAGCATCATCTCTCCAGTGGAATGACTGCTCTTAAATAGAAGGTACTACGAGTAGAGGCGGAAGAGGCGGGAGGGGTGGCGCGCGCAAAGGTGGTGCAGATCTCAGGGGTACACGGGGTGGGCAAAACCGAGCTCATCGCTAGGCTAGCTGAGCTCCATCGCGACTGGGTTCCTCTAGACGAGTTCTCCTCGCCGAAGCCTCCCTACCCTTTCGGCTCTCCTGGAGAAAAAGGGTTCATTAATGAGGTATGGGTGCTTAGGCAGCTGCTTGAGCGCAATAGGTGGCGTCCGCCTGCGGAGGCGAAGGTGGTTTTAGCTGACAGAGGCTTTGAAGACGCCTTGGTGTACTCCAGAGTGCTCTTGAATGATGAGCTATTCGAACTCTTTGAGGAAATTTGGAGAATCCTCTACGGGCTATACCAGTATAGACCTACACTGATAGTTCTTCTAGACGCCCCCGTGGATGTGATCTTGGAGCGAATTAGGAGTCGCGGACGCCCCACCATGAGGGAGTGGAGGGAGGATGACGAGAAGTACGTCGCCAGCCTTAGAGAGAAGTTCCTTGAGCTAGTGGCTCCCCTAGAGGTGGTGGAGGTGGTAAAGGCAGAGAGCTTGGATGATGAAGCTAAAACTGTGGAAAGGATTCTGGTGGAGAGAGGAATTATACTTTGAAGATGAGAGAAATTAGGGATAGGTAGAAATCCCTAGGCTTGGAGGAATATCTTCTTGAGAGTATTCGCTTCAGCCCCGGGAAAGATCACCCTCTTTGGAGAGCATGCCGTGGTTTATGGAGAGCCAGCTATCACGTATACCATTGATAAGAGGGTGCATGTACATCTAAAGGTTAGAGGCGACTCCACTATTAAGATAGAAGCTAGAGGTCTTCAAGTGGGTGGAGCTAAGCTGGTTATTAGCGGGGAGAAAATTGAGGCGGAGGTTGATGCTCAGAGCCTGATGGAATCGTTAAGCTATGTCCACAAGGCCCTTGAGATTGCTTCTGAGTACTGTGGGGAGAGCAAGGGTGTTGAGATTTTAGTTGAATCCGAACTGCCTGTAGGTGCTGGTCTAGGGACTTCTGCGGCTGTTTCGGCAGCTACTATTGCTGCCTTCTGCAGAGCCATGGAAAAGGAGCTCAGCTTGGAGGAGCTGGCTAGACTGGCGCATCGTGTGGAGATTGAGGTGCAGGGGTCGGCAAGCCCCATGGACACCATGACCGTAACTTATGGAGGATTGCTATACATTAAGCCTGCTGAGAGGTCCTTTGAGAGACTAGAGTGGGGCAGCTTGCCGGTGGTTGTTGGCTTCACTCCAAGGGAAAGCAACACGGGGAAGCTTGTGGCTGGGGTGCGTCGTCTAGTTGAAAGAGAAGAAGACTTGATCATGGAGATCATAAGGACAATAGGGAAGCTTGTTGATAGAGCAAGGGAGGCCTTGGAGGAGGAAAATCTAGAAATGGTTGGATCTCTTATGAATGTGAACCATGGATTGCTGGAGGCTTTAGGTGTTTCAACGGTGAAGCTTAATGAGATGGTTTATGCTGCCAGAGCTGCTGGTGCTCTCGGCGCGAAGTTGACAGGTGCTGGTGGAGGCGGCTGCATGGTGGCTCTTTGCCCGGGTAGAGAGGAGGAAGTGAAAGCTTCTCTAAGGGCTGTAGGCGGAATTCCCTTAGAGTGCACATTCTCCAGTAGAGGAGTTGAAGTCAGAGTTGTAGGGTGAGTCAGAAGTTCCGTGCGGTCCACATGCTTTTTCGGTTAGACCCCCTTCATCATCCACATAGAGTTACTGTAGGTGAAGTCGGTTAAAAGGCTTGTTGGTCCAAGGTTAAATAGGTAGGCCGTCGCTACAGTTGTAGTGGAGGCCGATGAAGGTATTTGGCTACCTCTGATTGATGATGGTTCCTGGCCTTCTCTGAGGCCTCCTTAAAATCTGCGGATCCTTCTTCTTCTCTTGGGCGCTTTTTCGGCGGCGAGTCTATAGCTCTCTTTGAGGGTTGGGATGAGGGCTTCAGCTATCATATCTTCCTTTCCTTGAACTTCATCGTAATAGGCTAGAAAGATTCTTTTGGCGTCCTCCACGACCTCTTGGCGTGTGCGTATTCCCCTGGGGATATCTGAAATCTCTCTTTCAATGAAGGCTCTGACTTCAGGTCGTACTAGCTCGGGTTTTACGGATTCTAGTGCTTTTATGAGGGCTTTTCCGAGGGGTGTGGGTATACATCTCTTGTTCTCTATGTAGAAGTAGCCTCTTTCAACGTTTGTTTGGATGTGCTGAGAAGCTGTGGCGTCGGTGCCTATGCCAAGTCTATCCATCAGCTTTAGTAGCTCAGCTTCGCTGAGGTAGGGGGGAGGCTCCGTTTCTCCCTCTCTAACCTCTATCTTCAAGACTTCGACTAGATCTCCTCGCTTGAGGATGGGGAGCGCCTTCTCTTGCGGGATTTCATAGTTGTAGATTTCAAGGTATCCGGGCTGAACTATTCGCACTCCGCTGACCTTGAACTGCTCACCGCCTATTTGCACTATGAGCTGCTGTCTTTTGAGAAGGGCTTTATCGCTCATGGTTGCGAGGAAGTGCCTTACTACAAAATCGTAGAGCTTCCAGCCCAGCCAGCCGAATCTTCTTCTAACCTGGTATTCGCTTTCGGAGCGGACTGGGTGTATGGGCGGATGTGCTTTATCGTCGCGTGTGCCTCTGGTCGGCATTAGGGAAGGCTTGGATAGCAGCTTTTGAGCAAAGGTGGAGTAGCTGGGGTTTCTAGCTAGGGATTGCAATAGGGAGCGGAGGTTGAGATCTTTGGGGTAGATCTCGGTTTCGGTTCTGGGGTAGCTGATGAGTCCTGCTTGGTAAAGGGCTTCAGCTACGTCTAGGGCGGTTTTGGATCTCATGTTGAGGTAGCGGCTGGCTCTGCTTTGAAGCTCAACTGTGTTTAGGGGGGTTGGAGGAGATTTTATGGAGTCTCTCTCCTTGAAGGATTCGACTATGCCGTAGAGGGCTTGCCTAGCTCTCTCGGCAACGCGCTCAGCCTTTTCCCTCTCGGTGAAGCGCTCTTCGACGTGTTCGGCTTCATAGATCTGCCCATTTATCCGCAGCACCGCCACTACTCTGTAGAATTTCTCTGGCTTGAACTGCTCTCTCTTCAAGGCTTGCTGAACAACTAGGTAGAGAACTGGTGTTTGGCATGGGCCGTAGCTTAGGAATTTTCCGAAGGGAATGGCTCGCGGGGCTCTGTGCTCCACTGCTAAGGTAAGGAATCTGGTGAAGGCAGCGCCTATAGTCAAGTCTATTTCCATCCGGGCAAAGCACTTGTCAGCTAGGAGAGGGTTGGGCTGCCGGGGGTTTTGAAGAGCTCTTTTCAAGGTTTCGGGGAGAGTGTCGCTGAACCAAAGCCTCTTGAACTCTGCATAGGGGTTCACTTGCTTCACGGTGTTGAGGACTTCGAAGGCTATGCTTTCTCCTTCGCTGTCGCCGTCTAGTGCTAGGTAGACCTCTTCGGCGTATCTACCGAATTCTCTTAGAAGCTTGTAGAGGGTGAAGCAGCCCTTCTCCACCTTTGTTATGGGCTTGATGTAGAAGAGCTGCTTGGGATCTATGCTCCTCCACTTGTTGTACTGCTCGGGAAAGTCCACGGTGTAAAGGTGTCCTCTAAGCCCAAGGATTGCCCAGCGTCTTCCAGAGAACTCTGTGAGATAATACTGGGGTCCGCCTAGCCTTCTAGCTGCTGAGGAAGCGTGCAGCAGAGCTGCGAAGCTTCTGGCCACTGATGGCTTCTCTGCGACAAGGAGGCAGTCTACTTCGACCACAGCGGCTTCTCTCCTAGCGCCAGTTGAAGGGTAGATGCACACTAGCGCCTTCCATGTATATAATAGATTAGCGCTGCTAGGGCACTTGAAGATATCACTTCGAGGAGAATGGCTAACGGGCTTCCTTTGACGTAGATGCTTTTACAGTATTGGTAATCTCCAAGGGTTACGGTCACGTTGTATTGCTGGTCAAATAGGAGCAGCAGAGGCTTCAAGTGGAATGCGATACTGCCATGTTCGTCTGTTAAACCCCTAATGGAGAAGCCCCTCGCAGAGAGCTGAACAGGGCAGTTCTCGATAGGCCCATCAGGAGTTGCTACTGCTACTTTGATTTCAGCACTATGTAATAGGTAGTTGACGTTGATAGTCACGTCTACGTTGAACTTCTTTGGAGGGAGGCGGACTTCAATAACTTCGCCCTCGTGAACTAGCGTGATGGATATGTTCTGCTTAGGAAGCTCAAGCGTTACGCTGCCTAGGGGGACATCTTGTAGGCATATGGTGCCCTCTTCATCACTTAGAGTCCGGGTAGAGTAACCATTAGCCTTGAGAACAACCTCCTCACCAGCCAGCGGACTGCCTTGCCACGAGAGAAGCCGCACCACAAGATCAACTACTGGAAGAACCACTTGGGTTATGGTGGGACCTTCCACCAGTATGGATACGTTCTTTGAAATACCATGGTAGCGCAGAGCAACATTGCATATTCCTTCTTCAGCCAAGAACTTCAAGCCATTCCCCTTGATAACCGGGGCTGCCCCTTCAAGTTTGATAGCCGTTGGAGGGATCGGCTCACGATGGATGTCCAATGCTTTAACCACCACTCTATGGAGGTTAAGAACTGTGAAATTCTGGTGAATGAGGAAGCTGTAGGAGAGGTTTTCCGTGACGAATGTAGCGTTGAGCGCAGAGCCGTCTCCAGTGAAGAGAGCGTAGCCTTGCCGCACCTGAAAAACTTCAACGCCGTGCTCTGAAAATATCAGCAGAGAGCCATCAGCTGGTACTCCATCCACGGTGACTATGAGGCAGTGAAGCTGCCCTGTGAGAAAAAGCGCTGCTAGGAGGAGAAGCATAATCCCCTATAGTTAGGAGGACTGCATATAACACCTAGAACTTCACAGCAGCTGAAGCTAGAGCGTAGGCGTCTCTTGGCTCTTCCTCCAGCCTCAACCGAAGGAAGGCAGCACGGTAGTTGAAGTAGGGAGGACCCTTTCTTGAAAAGAGAGTTAACACTCTTCCTTTGTGGCGAACCTCAACTCCCTCATCGCAGGGCTCGTGACCCCTAATGAGAACCTTCGCGCCGAGGATTTGAAGAGCTCTCTCCGTGACATCTAGGCCGAAAAGGTACCCAGCACCTCTAGGAGAATACGCAACACCAACCCCTTCCTGTGGATCATTCCAGAGGAGTTCAGTTAACACTTCCCTAGCAGGGTGCAGCTCGTGGGCTTTAGCCACCTCGTCAACGGAGCTGAACTTGTGTGGAACGCCTCCATGAGCAAAGAAGTACTTTCCTTCAAGAAGGGCAGCATGGTGGAGACAGTCAAAGAGTTCCTGAATGCGCTCTAAGAGAGAAGGGGCCTCCTTAGGATACTTCCTCACCACTAAATAGGGAAGATCCTTCGGAGAAGCTGGTAGATCTTTCGGACCTTCATGGTTACCCCTTAAAAGAGCCACGTTTCCGGGGTTATGCTTCTTTAGCATGAGTATGGCTTGAAGCACCTCGACGGAGTGCAGTCCCCTATCCACGTAATCCCCTAGGAAGAGAAGGTAGAGATCCTTGCTCAAAGGCTCCTCCAAGCCTACTCCACTCTTTCTGAGAATGAACTCAAAGCTCTCCCAATCCCCGTGAAGATCACCTATCACGATTAAAGAGCCGGAGGAGGGTAGCTTGACCAAGCCTCCTTCAAAGCGCAGGGTCCCACAGCGTCCTTCAGCCCGCTCCCTTCGAAGAAGGGAGCAGACCTCCCGGAGAAGCGCGTCGAATTCCTCTGATGAAAGCTGTGGAAGCTCCACGGAGACCCCTCCTTTAAAGCTTAGACAAGTTTTTGTTGTGGTTATGCCTTTAAAGCTATCTTGGGAGCGAAGAACTCAAAATGAAGAAAACAGGCATAGCGGAACTCCCCCTCCACGAAGGGAAGGCGCCACGCTGGCTCTTCGAGAGAATGGTCAAGCTAGCTGGGGCTATCACCGCTGTAATAGTTGAGGAGTATGGCACCACAGAATTCTTGAGGAGGCTGTCAAACCCTCACTGGTTTCAAGCTTTTGGCTGCGTTCTAGGCTTCGACTGGCACTCATCAGGGCTAACCACCGTTGTGATGGGGGCGCTCAAAGAGGCGCTGAGCAAGGAAAACCTCGGAATAGTGGTGTGTGGAGGCAAAGGGAAGGTCTCCCTCAAAACACCCGAAGAGATCATCACCCATGGAGAGAAGCTGGGGCTCTCCACCTCCACGCTGAGTAAACTCGTCTATGCGAGCAGAATGAGCGCCAAAGTGGACAACACGGCGATTCAAGCAGGCTACCCCCTCTATCACCATACCTTCATCATAGCTGAAGATGGAAGGTGGGCGGTAGTCCAGCAGGGAATGAACATTGAAGATAGGACTGCGAGAAGATATCACTGGCTGTCGGAGAAGGTGGAGAGCTTCGTGGTAGAGCCTCATACAGCCATTGTGGGAGACGCCGTTAGAGAGAAGGTGCTTGATATGACGGCTAGGAGCAGCGAGGGCTGCCGAAAAGTCTCCGTAGACTTGGTCAGAGAGCATCCGAGAAAGCTCTATAAACTAGCCAAGAGCTTGCGGGATCCACGTCAAGCAGCGCTAGAAAGATGGGTAGAAGCAAAGCCGAGAAAGATAGACATCCTAGTGATGACCAGAACAATCAACTGGGAGGCTGTAAAAAGAGCCTACGAAATACAGCCAAGGAACTACGAGGAGTTCCTAGCAGTAGAGGGGGTAGGGCCATCCACCGTTAGAGGACTAGCCCTAATATCGGAGCTGATCTTCGGAGAACCACCCAGCTGGAGAGATCCGGTCAAGTACTCCTTTGCCTTCGGAGGAAAAGATGGAGTCCCCTTCCCAGTGCGCCGAGAGGATATGGACAAAGCTACGAGCATCTTGGAGCAAGCCATTAGGGAAGCGAGGATCGGAGAAAAGGAGAGGATACAAGCCCTAAGGAGACTCAAGCTTCTTCTCTCTGCCACTTAGATCAGTTAAGACAACAACTTGAAAGACCTTATGGCAGAAGGGGCACCAATAGTTGTGGTCACCGTCCCTCAGCTCAACTTGGCAGATCCCCTTGCCGCAGAAGGGGCAGAATAAGCATTCATCCATGAGAGGTGCCCCCTTAACAAGCTATCACTAAAGAGAAAAATTGAGAAAGAAAAAACTTTCTACTACACAAAAGTAGGTGAAAACTTCGTAGAGAGGAAAAGCTTTTAATACCAGTAGTGGGAAAAAGCGGGGCTGCTGGAGGGCGCTGGAGTGGCAAGGAGGAGTCGAGTTTACCTCCACTGCTGAGTTCTCCAGTCCACATAGAGAGCGCCCTCCAAAGTGGACGCGGCTTCTGCGAGGTGTTGGAGGTGCCTAGGAGGAGTTGCCTTTACAGAGGTAGAGCTACAATTCCGAAATCCGTCTGTTGAAAAACTCCCTCGAAAAGAGATTTTGAAAATTCAAGAAAGGAAGCTAAAAGCGGCTGTCGAGAGAGCCTTCCAAGTGCCCTTCATTAGAAGGAAGATGCGGGAACAGGACGTTGCACCCGACGACATCAGAGGGCTTGAGGATCTCTCAAAGCTGCCCTTCACCACTAAGGAAGATCTCCTTAAGGGAGATCTCTTCGACGCGCTAGCGGTCCCGAGAAGCAGCGTGGTGCGGGTTCACACCTCCTCTGGAACCACCAATAGGCCCGTTGTAACCTTCTACACCCGAAGCGACTTGGAGACTTGGTCAGAACTTCTCGCTAGAAATCTAGCTGCAACTGGAGCTAAGCCTGGAGACGTCTTCTTGAACACTGCTGGACAGGGAATGTTCACAGGAGGGCTAGGCTACATAGCTGGCGCTGAAAGACTTGGCTTAACTGTAGTGCCCATGGGCCCCGCCAGCCCAGAGAGACAGCTGGAAGTCATGAAAATCTTTGGAATCACGGTATTTCATGCTATTCCATCCTTCGCTTTGAGAATCGCAGACGCCGCCGAGAGATTGGGAATAGACATTGAAAGAGAGCTTAGCTTGAGAATAGGGATCTTAGGAGCAGAGCCTTGGACTGAGGAGATGAGAAGGCTCATCGAGAAGAGGCTAAGCATCAAAGCCTACAACAACTACGGCGCAGCCGAGCTGGGAGGACCAGGGGTAGCCGTGGAGTGCATAGCTCAGCGTGGGATGCATGTCTGGGAGGACCATTTCATAGTTGAAGTCGTCGACCCCAAGACTGGCGAGCAGCTTGAGCCGGAAGAGGATGGAGAGCTGGTAGTCACTCCACTGTGGAGGGAGGCAATGCCCCTCTTGAGGTATCGTACAGGGGATGTCGCCCGCATTCTAGATGAAAAGCGATGTGAATGCGGAAGGGAGATGGCAAAGATCTCATGGATTCACGGTAGGCTTGATGACATGATTAAGGTGCGGGGCATAGGGCTCTATCCGTCAGCCGTAGAGAAGGTCATCTTGAGGCATCCGGAGGTCAACGGAGAGTACCTGGTAGTTCTTGAGGGCTACGATGATGTGAAGGTGCAGGTGGAGGTCAAAGAACAAATCTTGAATACCGAAAGAGCTGAGGAGCTCGCAGAGCAGCTCTCGAGAGAGCTGAAGGCAACTACCATGCTGAAAATGAGGGTGGAACTTCTTCCACCAGGCTCTCTGCCTAGAAGCGAAGGGAAGGCGAGGAGGGTGCTTGACTTAAGAAGAGTTCATGGAGGTGGCTAAAGGTGACAATAGTGGGACTCCCTCTTGAAACCTTTATCGTGGTGGCTGGGCTTCCAGCCGCGATAGCAGTGCTGCTAGCCCTATGGGCTGTACTGAAAAAGGAGGTGGAGTGAAGTGGACGTGGCGTGGATTGAAGTAGCGATAGCCGTGGCGATCTACATGGCTATCCTGGTAGCCATAGGCTTAGCTGGCGCTAGGAAAGCTAAGACCATGGCCGACTTCATAGCAGCCTCTGGCACCTTGGGGTTCTCGAGTTATGTGTTGCTGATGGCAGGCTCTATTATGAGTGGAATGACCGCACTGGGAGTCGCTGGAGTAGGATACTTAGCAGGATACGCGACGTGGTGGGAGCAGCTGGCAGTGCCTTCAGCCATGGTGATCTCTACCATACTCTTCGGAGCCAAGCTCAATAGACTAGCTAGGGAGAAGGGCTACCTGACAGTGCAAGACTACTTGGCTGAGCGGTTCGACGGGTCGAAGGCTATTAGAGGGGTTTCGGGGCTTGCATCTGCCTTTGTCTGCTTTATCTACCTTGTGGGGCAGTACATCGCAATAGGCATAGTGATGAAGGTTGCGCTGGGGCTCGAATACTGGCAGGGATGCTTAGTAGCCATGGTGATCACTGTGATCTATGTGATGGCTGGAGGGCTGCTCGCAGTGGCTTGGACTACTCTGGTGCAAGGAGCTATACTCATAGTTGGCATGCTGGCTACCGCGACGATACTTGTAGGACACGTTGGCGGCTGGGAGGCGATGAACTTGAAGCTGGCACAGATAACCTCTGGCCCCTTTGCAGACTGCCTCACCAAGCCCTTCGGAGCGTGGGAAGCACCGCTGGTGTCACCCATGTTTGCATTAACCCTCTTCGGCTTAACAGTGCTCCTAGGACTCAGCGTGGCGCCTCATATAGTGAACAACACCATGGCATTCAGAGATCCGAAGTGCCTTAGGTGGGGCCCACTAGCCATGTTTGCCGCCGGCTTCGCGGTACTGGCATCCGTGAAGCTGATCGGCATAGCTGGAAGAGTAGCTGAATGGGAAGGCTTACTAGAGCTGCCAAAGCACCCAGTGGTAGCAGGCTCCAAATGGACGGATATGATACTACCAATCTTCGCCAAGCAGGCGCTTCACCCAATGCTGTTCGCAATATTAGCCGTAGCTATCTTAGCGGCTGTGATGTCCACCACTGACAGGCTTATGCTGACAGTGGCATCCAACGTGGGCTACGACATCTACAGAAATCTCATAAAGCCCACAGCCAGCGATGCAGAAGTCAAAGCCATTGGCAGAGCAGTGGTGGCAGTGGTGGGAGTGGCCACCTACCTGATAGCGTTATCCCCGCCGCCCCTCATGGCGTGGCTGATCTGGACAGCACTAGGAATCATGCTCTCCACATGGTTCCCAGCACTTGTAGCCGCTCTCTACTGGAAGAAAACCACAAAGCAAGGCTGCTTAGCAGGGATGCTGGTAGGGCTCACCAGCACTTTGGCAGTGGGCTTCATAGCGGCTAAACCGCCTTTAGGTCTAGGCGTCAAGCTGGCCATCGCTGGCGGTCCAATATACTTCCCAGTGGTAAGCCTAGCCCTGAGCATAGTAGCACTAGTGGCAGTAAGCCTCGCGACGAAGCCCAAAGTCAAGGAAGCCCGGTAAAAAGTACTCCATCATTTCTTCCTTCTTCCTCGATTTTAGCGCTCTAAGCTTCACCGTAGAAGTCTTAAGTACTAGTTGAAGGAAATTTTCATGTTTGAGGCTGATGGTCTTGGAGAAGCCCATCGATGGTCATGTACACCTAGGATACTCCATTCCAGCAGAGGAGATCCTCAACCAGATGAAAATAAGTGACGTGGAAAAGGCGGTGGTGTTCGCGCTGCCAGCTGAGGTGGGCTATGATGCGGATATGAACAGCTACGTGCTCTCAGAGGCGGAGAGAACTGGGGTGTTCATCCCGTTCTACTACATGCTGGATGACTTGAAGCTGCCGGAGAACATTGAGAAGTTCAGAGGCATTAAATGGCACTGGGTTAGAGGGGCGCCGCACTACAGGTCTAACATGAAGCTGCTCCATGAGCCGAGGCTCATAGACCTTGCACAGAGATTGGCTGAGCTGAAGCTGCCAGTGATCATGGAGGAGGACCTCGCCTTCACCAAGGAATTCGTAAGATTGGCCGACGAGGTGATCCTCATCATACCTCACCTAGGGCTGCTAGGAGGTTCTCCTCGAGAGTTTCTTGAGGCCTTTAAGGAGTATGAAAACGTGTACTTCGACACAGCTCTAGCGGCTAAGTGGGATACAGAGCACTTCTATAGAGAGATCGGAGCTGATAGGCTGATCTTCGGCTCAGATATACCGTTTGGCTACATGAAGAGTGAGCTGGCAAAGGTGCTTACCGCCGATATACCAGAGGAGGATGTGAAGAAGATCACGCGGGAGAATATCCTCAAGCTGACTGGGCTAAGGTGATAACTACTGAGAAAGCTTCAAAAGATAGTAGAGGAGCTATCCCACCAGCTGAAGAGAGTGGAAAGGCTTGTCTACATGGGAGTCTCGCAAACCGACCTTGAAGCCATCCTGGAGAAGGAAATACCAGTTGATGTAGAAAACGTCGAGATCGTGATCTACTTCCACGACTTTGATAAGCTGGGTTTTAGGCATGTGGAGGCAGTAATCGTCGACTACCCCTCGAGGAGCAGCTTCAATCGAGCTCTCAAGGCGCTCCTCATAGGCTTTGACTACGTGTGGCTCTGGCATGTGGCGAAGAGCTTGGAAGAGGTAAGGGGATTTCTGAAAATCATCGATTTCTTCCCCATAGGGTATAGGGTCTTGAAAGCCGATGGGCTTGAGGTACTCTACGATAGGAGACCGGAGCTAAATCCTCTTCTCAAGCTTGGAGGAGTTTTCACAGCTGCTTCGGATAGAATTTTGAGAGCCGTGGGGTCTGAGAAGCTTAGTCAGAGAAGAATCACTTGAAGGCTAGACCGCAGAGAAGGGCAACCACCGCAGCTACAAGAGCTCCTAGCACAGCTTGCAACAGTGTGTGAGCTCTCAACCGCACCCTAGCCCATATCAAGAGCAGGAGTGCCGGAATGGAGGGCAATAGCCAGAGCCAATCATAGAGCACGGAGAGGTATGTAGCGGGTCCAGCGAGGGCGGCTGTGTGAATACTGATCTTCCACTTGAGAGTGATGATCGCTGTAGCGAGTGCCACAACGAGGTAGGCTATGCTCAGCTTGAGTAGGGGAAGCCAGTCTAAGGCGTAGAATACTAGGACGTTGAAGAGCATGAGCAAAAGTGCTGCGACAAAGAAAACGGGTCTGCGCTCCCTAGCTGAGACATCGAGGTCCACTACGCCTTTAGCGGCAGAAATCAACACGGGTATTAAGGGAAGCCAAGGTATGAGGAGAAGACCGATAATCAGCTTAGCAGGACTCAGCTGAGATTCATAGAAGAGAACCGCTACGACAGCAACGGAAGCCACTGTTGGAAAGGAGAAGATGCTTGAAATGGTTTTAGCGAGGGCGTTCAAGACGTTTCCTCCATTGAACACCCTTAAAGATGAGAAGAGCTGTGACATAAGGCTTATCTAGGTAGTGGGAGCGAGATGTTAGTGAAGATAATTATAATTATTGGTCATGAGAGATGAGCGTGATAACACCCTCTCAAAAGAGAATCCTTGCCGCCCTTGTGGAGCTATACGAGAAGACGAGGAAACCCGTAAAGAGCGGTGAAATAGCTAAGCTCGTGGGGAGAGACGAGGGAACTATTCGAAACCTGATGCCTCTTCTGAAGACTATGAAGCTAGTGGAGGCAGTGCCTGGCCCCAAGGGAGGATACTTGCCAGTAGTGAGAACGTACGAAGTACTTAAGCTCCCAAGACCTTCAACCGGAGAGGAGGTCTTCGTCTACACGGTGGATGGCACAAGGCTGGATCTTAAAGTGACAGACATAGAGTTCAAGGATGTCTTCAGCCCCGAGACCTGCACGGCTCTCTTAAAGGTCATCGGAAATCCATCCATAGTGGCTACTGGGGAGAAAGTGCTCATAGGACCTGTTGCTGGTGGAAGGCTGATCATAGAGGGCAGAGTGGTGGGGCATGACGACCTTCACGGAGAGATCTTGATGGAAGTAGTGTCAATAGTCGGCATACCCGCAGAAAATGTTGGTAAGCTGATCTCTAGGAGGCTTGTGACTATACGCCCTGATATCACGGTGCGAGAGGCTGCTAGAGTTCTGTATAGAGAGTCTATCAGGGCTGCACCCATCGTTGAAGATGGCAAGCTGCTCGGAATAGTGACCACCATAGATATTGCGCGTGCAGCCCACGAGGAGCTGCTGGATGTAAGGGTTGTAGAGATAGCTTCGAAGAAGCTCGCTACAATAAGGGAGGATGCAGACATCCTTGAAGCCATGGAGAAGATGCAGAGAGAGCGCATAGGAAGACTAGTCGTAGTGGACCGAGAGGGGAAACCTATTGGAATAGTGACACGCACAGATATCTTGCTTAGGCTTCTTAGACCTTTCCTCGTCCTCAAGAGGAAGGAAGAAGGGCTGCTTGAGCAGTAGAGACGATGTAGCTTAACGCCCTCTCAACTTCATCTAGCTCCGCCTTCACCTTCAAGGGCTGCCTAGACACCCTTACCGCCTGCTCTGGATCCTTGAGTAGATGCCCAGTGCAAATGCACACCACCACAGAATCGGCGTCGAGCGCACCTTCCTCCACCAGCTTCTTCAACCCGGCAACCGATGCAGCGCTGGCTGGCTCTACACCCAGCCCCTCCAAGCAAGCGATCATCTGCTGGGCCTCAATAATCTCTTCATCGGTAACCTTCTCAGCGAGCCCGTTGCTCTCCCGCAAAGCACGGATAGCTTTAGGCCAGTTGACGGGATTTCCTATACGAATGGCTGTGGCTACAGTTTCAGGGTTTTCCACGGGCTTGAAGATATTTGATCCGGACTTGAACATGTCTACTACTGGTGAAGCGCCAGTGGCTTGCACACCTATGAGGCGGGGAGTATGATCTATGAGGCTCAGCTCCAGCAGCTCCCTTAAGCCCTTCCATAGAGCTGAGATGTTGCCGCAGTTGCCCATGGGAAGAGCTATGAAGTCGGGGATCTCTCCCAGCTGATCTATGATCTCGTAGGCTACGGTCTTCTGCCCTTCAAGCCTCCAAGGATTCACTGAGTTGAGCAGATAAATGCCATGCTTCTCCGAGAGGGATCTGACGATCGCTAGGGCTTGGTCGAAGTTACCCTCTATGCCCACTACTTCTGCTCCATGCATAACTGCCTGAGCCAGCTTCCCTAGAGCCACCTTCCCCCAAGGAAGGATAATTATAGCCTTTAAGCCAGCTCTAGCGGCGTAGGCGGCCATGGAGGCAGCTGTGTTGCCAGTGCTTGCACATGCAACGGCTCTAGCGCCATATTCAAGAGCCTTTGTGACTCCAACGGTCATCCCCCTATCTTTGAAGCTTCCAGTGGGATTTGCCCCTTCAAACTTGATGTAGAGGCTGCGTACACCAGCCCATTTCGCCAATCTATCACACTTGACCAGTGGCGTGCCTCCTTCATCGAGAGACACGATCTTGCTGTCATCGAAGACTGGGAGAAGTTCGCGGTACCTCCAGACGTTGAAGCGTCTAGCTCGGAAGACATTCCAGGAGACTATCCCTTGCAGTTCGTCAAGTTTAAGAACCACGTCTAGGAGGCTGCCGCATTTTAGACAAGTGTATATGACCATGCTTGGAGGGAAAACTGCTCCACATGAAATACACTTCAGCTCAACCTTCAATGCGTGCGCCCTCCCTTGAGAACTTGGTTATGAGCATCCTGTAGTCTATGGAGAAGCTTTCAAGCACATTAGCCATTGCCTTGGCAACACTGCTAGAGGTTTGAGGAGAGGCGAGAGCAAAGATAGACGGCCCCGCTCCGCTGATGGAGCAGCCGTAGGCTCCAGCCTTGAGAGCCGCCTTCTTGGTCTCCTTAAACCTTGGAATGAGCTTAGCTCTAGCTGGCTCAACCACAAAATCCATGTTTACGCCCTCTCCCATCAGCTTAGGATCACCTCGAGCAATGCCAGCCACCAAGGGGACTAATCCTCCAAGCTGTTTGACCATTTTCTTCAGCGAGATTCTCTTGGGGAGAACTTGCCTAGCGAGATAGGTCTTCTTCTCAGCCCATCTAATGAGAGGAGTTGCTATAACCACATGGATCCCTTGGGGAGGGTCAACTCGGAGTAATTTGAGAGGGTTGTAGCTGTAGATGAAGACCACGCCTCCAAGGAGGGAGGGAGCGGCATTATCTGCATGAGGTGCTCCGGCAGCGTAGCGTTCGCCCTCCAGCGCTGAGAGCAGAGTCTCCATAGAGGTGAGCGGCTCGCCTAAAGCTTTGTTAACAGCGAAGGCGGTGGCAGCTGAGGAGGCTCCAGAGCTGCCCAGCCCCGAAGCGGGCGGGACTTCTTTGAAGAGGGTGATTCTCAAGCCTCCTCGATGCTCAGCTCTCTTAAGCACTTCTTGAGCTACAACATAGCAGACATTGCCTTCACCGCTCGGCACTTCTGAAGCGTAGGTGCCCTCCACCCGCACAACTATGCTAGGCTCCGCTACAAGCTTCACCTCTACACGGTCTCTAGGCTCTTCGAGGGCTGCTCCAACAACATCGAATCCAGGTCCAAGGTTGGCAATGGTTGCTGGAGCCGAAGCTGCAAGCTCGCTGCGCATATCTACCTCCACGAGCCTTCATGTGTGCGCGTACACCGTTAAAAAGATGCAGTTCATCTGAGAAACTCCACTATGGTTCTCTGAGAAAAGCGTTCGAGGACTCTTAGGAGCCCCTTAACTCTTCCACGGGAACCTCTAGCTTCAACGACTTCGATGCCTTCAACTTTTCGGAGAGCTTTAGCGGCGCTTAGAGGAGCGACCACCACTATCTTAGTTAAGGAGGCTAGGCGCCTCAAATCTCTCCCCTGTGGAGGGTCATGGAGTAGGGGGAGGTCGCCGGGCATGATGACGAGTACAACTAGGTGGGGGGCCAGCTTGCGGATGAGAGTTGAAAGCTCCTCGAAGACCAGCAGCTTGTTAGCTAGTTGACGGGAGGTGCGCTTTCTTCCCCAGCCGGGTGGCGGAACGTGAGGCACCACCAGTTGAGAAGCTTCCACCAGGCCGTAGCGCGAGGATATGTAATAGAGGTGAACTTCATGCCCCCTCTCGGAGAACTCCTTTAACCTTCTCTCCAGCTGAGGGTAGAGATGCCCATACATCTCGTGGGCTGGTTTCGTAAAGCGACCTAGAACTTCGTGGAACCTAGCCTCATATTCAAGGTTATTAGAAGGCATGGGGAGGTTGTTCGCCATGAGCAGCTCCCGAACAGCTGGAGTAAGCGGTGAGATCTTAGTGCTAGGCGTACTTAACGCCACCAGGATCCTCATCTAGTCGATCACTCGCCGAAGCTTCTCCCTTCTTGCCTCCGGTAATCAAGAGTAATACTTTGAGTATAGTAGCTTTTCGCTATGGATAGGGCACACCCCTAATAGAGGCCAGTAACCCCGAGATCACATCCTTCACCGACCGCGTAAAGGTGTTCACTCTACGCGTGATGTCTAGCTTCTCAAGCCTTCTCACTCGGAAGTAGACGGGGGGATGCGTATCCCAAGTGAGCCACCCGCCCACACCTACACCATATGCCATTTCCATTTGGAGGCGAGGCGCAGCAGCCTTTCTAAGCGCTCGAGCGAGCGCCTTGGGGTTTCCAGTTGCATAGGCAGCATCTAGATCCGCTCTCGCTTCGAGGAACTTGGCTATGAAAAAGAGGAGAGTTAGAGCGGTTATGAAGTATGCGAAGAAGAGAGGTAGTAAGAAGAAGAGCCACCAGAGGAAGTAGACTCTAATGAGATATTCAGAGGCAGTCATAGCGAAGAGAATCACGGGGTCTCTAGCTTTCACGTGGCTGAGTTCATGGGCGAGAACACCGTAGATTTCTTCCTCTTCAAGAAGTGTGAGCAGCCCGGAGGTCACCAGCAGGGTAGCTCTTGATGGAGAAACCCCGGTGGCAGCGGCGTTGGGGACTAGGACATTCACTAAAGCTATCTTAGGAATGGGAATTTTAAATCTCTGAGTCAGATCAGCAACCATTCGATAGAGATTGATCTTCTTTATTGATACGCGGTGTGGAGTGCAGCTAACTCCATATTCAGAGAATACTGATAAAATGGCGTCTGGAGTCAGTTCTTTTCCCAATCCGAGAGTCCTATCATAGATCTTCTGCTTAATCTCCATTATTTTAGGCCAGCATCTCTCCATCAATTCCACAAAGTTACGCTGCTTTAATCGAAGTTCAGCCAAATACACAACCTGGTTGTGCGCATCAACCTTGAAGTCTCCTCGAAGAGCAGCAAGTCTATCAGAGAGAAGAAGAACAGCTACTTGCATCGCGACTAAGATTAGAGGAGTGTAGTAGAGGAAGAAGTGGTAGATGAAGACCCCTAAAACTAGGACGAAAATGAAGAAATAGAACATGTTGCTCATGAGGAGGTAGCCTATGAATCTCCGCCACCCAGACTCGATTGAAGCGGGGATAGGGGAGGTTTCGGGGAGGAAAACTAGGTAAAGGCTTATGATGCCCTTCACGGAGACGAAGCGGTGAGTAATGTTTGTTAGGTCATTGGTGTATCGGGCGAGGTTCACTCTTCTTATGGCTTCAGGAGGATGGACAGCATACATTACGAGGAGGCCGTCTGGATGCTGCTGGATGAGAGCGTCAAGCGTTATTTCGGGCGAGAGGCGGAAGTGCATGAGAAAGGCCGGCTTTCCCTCATAGGTTACTTCTTCACTCCTCTCTAAGGCGCCATAACGCCTAGAGTACTCCTCTAAGAACTGGATGAAATCGTGCCATAGCTCATCCGGCACTTTAACTGGAACTATGTCTCGATACTGCCACTGAAACTCCACGGAGAAAGCACCGTTCCCTTAGTTTTCAAGATACTTTATGGTGATCCCGCGCTTTAAGCAGTGTGATTGAAGAGGAACTAATATATGGGCAAAATCTAAAAGTATAAATATCGTACCAAGGTGGTCTAGATGCGCACTTCTCTAGACGAAATTGACATAACAATCATCGATATCTTGAAGGAGAACTCCAGAACGCCATATACGGATATCGCAAAGAGGGTGAAAATGTCGGAGGCGGCCGTTAGGAAGAGAGTGGATAGGCTGGTAAAGGCCGGGATTATAAGGAGATTTACGATCGAAGTTGAGGAAAGACGTCAAGTTCACGCAATAGTGCTAGTGGAGGTTTCCCCTACTGCTTCAAATCCCAAGGTGGCTGAGCAGATAGCAGGTATCAGGGGAGTGGAGCGGGTTTACGAGGTGGCGGGCAGCTCTGACATCGTGGCTTTACTTGCTGGAGACTCGATAGACGAGGTTAACAGCTCTGTAGATGATGTGAGAGGTGTCGATGGGGTGCTGAGGACGAACACTTTGGTAGTGCTTAAGCGCTGGAAGTAACATTTTCGCACTTTTCTAGAGGAGGTTTCTCCGTGGCGGAGATTCTGAAAATCTTATATAGCACTCCCGGCTAAAGAGCCGAGTCTCTAAGAGAGGGCGGTCAACGTTGGTGTCGATAGGACTGCTCTATGATCAAGTGAGGTGGGAAGAGAAGGCGTTGAAGAAGGCTTGTGAGGATAGGGGTGTTGAATGCAAGCTTATTCATTCAGATCGCCTTGTATTGGAGATTTCAAAGGACAAGCTGGAGGAGGACTTCGGAGATATAGTTCTGCAGAGGTGTGTAAGCCAGTTTAAGGGCCTCCACTTGACGGCTGTTCTTGAAAGCTTCGATGTAAAGGTGGTCAATAGGCTTGCCGTTGCGGAGATCTGCAATAACAAGCTGAAGACCACGCTGGCTCTGAGAAGAGCGGGGATACCTGTTCCGAGAACGTTTACCGCTTTTTCCTCTGAAGCTGCTTTGGAGGCATTTAGGCGGGCGGGCTTTCCAGCCATCATTAAGCCGGTGATGGGAAGCTGGGGTAGGCTTGTGTCTCAAGTTAACGATGAAGTCTCGGCTAAAGTGGTAATCGAGCACAGGGAGATGATGTTTCCACTGTACCAAGTCTATTACATTCAGGAGATGGTGAAGAGGCCTCCCAGAGACTTGAGGGTCTTCGTAATTGGAGAGGAGGTTCCCGTTGGAATTTACCGAGTGAACACGAGGGATTGGAGAACCAACACCGCTCTTGGTGGAAGAGCTGAGCCTTGCCCTATTACGGAGGAGATCCGCGAATTGGCGTTAAAGGCTGCTGAGGCTGTTGGAGGAGGCATCCTTGGGGTGGATATGATGGAGTCTGAGGAAAGCTTGGTGGTGCATGAAATTAATAGCACAGTGGAGTTTAGAAACACCGTTCCAGCCACGGGTGTTAATCTGCCAGGGATCATAGTGGACTACTTGGTGAAGGAGGCGAAGAGATGACACGGGTAGGAGTTGTCGGAGCATCTGGATATACTGGGGGAGAACTTCTAAGGATTCTAATTAATCATCCCAAGGTCGAAGTAACTGTAGCCACTTCAAGGGAGCATGCTGGAGATTACGTCTATAGAGTTCATCCCCACCTGCGGAAACTCACTGACTTGAAGTTTGTAAAGCCGGAGATCGACCTGATCGCAGATAGGTGTGATCTAGTCTTCTTGGCTGTCCCCCATGGAACGTCGGTGAACATCACGCCAAAGCTCGTGGAAGCTGGATTGAAGGTCATTGATTTGAGTGCCGACTTTAGGTTTAGAGATGCAAGCCAGTACCCCATCTGGTATGGATGGGAGCACCCTTACCCAGATCTCTTGAAGAAGGCAGTTTACGGATTGCCTGAGCTTCATAGAGAGGAAATTAAGAGTGCTCAGCTAGTAGCTAATCCGGGGTGCATAGCCACTTCAGCTATCTTAAGCTTGGCTCCCGCCGTGAAGCACGGCTTGATAGATGCTGAGAAGATCATCGTGGACGCTAAGATAGGAAGCAGTGGAGCTGGAATGGAGGCTTCACTGGCAACTCACCATCCTGAACACTTCACCATGGTTAGAGTCTACAAGCCCTATGGGCACAGGCATACTGGAGAGATCGAGCAGGAGCTGAGCTTTGTTTCAGGGAGGCCAGTGAAGGTGGCTATGACCCCTCATGCCATCAATATTGTAAGAGGGATTCTCACCACTGCGCACTGCTTCCTTACAAGGGAGGTCAAGGTGCCTGAGCTTTGGAAGAACTATAGGGAGATGTATGGCGGAGAGCCCTTCGTAAGGATTGTGAGGGAGCAGCGGGGGCTGCATAGGCTCCCCGATCCTAAGAATGTGGTTGGCTCTAACTTCTGTGATGTGGGATTTGAAGTCGATGCTAGATGTGGAAGGCTGATTGCCATAGGAGCTTTGGATAACTTGGTGAAAGGTGCTGCTGGTCAAGCTGTGCAGAACATGAACATCATGCTGGGCTTTGATGAAAGAGAGGGATTACAGCTTACGGGTGTAAGGCCGGTGTAGAGCTATGGTTGTAGTTGTGAAAATCGGGGGGGACCTCCTCAAGGGAGGAGAGGTACATAGAGGTCTTCTAGACGACATTAAGGAGACAGCTGAGGAGAGGGGGATAGTTCTCGTTCATGGAGGCGGAGATGAAGTCACGGAGATAGCGGAGAAGCTGGGTAAGCAGCAGATTTTCGTGGTTTCTCCTCAGGGCTTCAAGAGTAGGTACACGGATAGGGAGACTGCTGAGATCTACACGATGGTGATAGCTGGGAGGATCAACAAGAGGATAGTGGCAACTCTTCAAGCAAACGGGATTAAGGCTGTGGGGCTCTCTGGCTTCGATGGATGGCTATTGAAGGCTGAGAGGAAGAAGCGGATAGTCATAGTAGATGAGAAGGGGAGGAAGAGGTTCATCGATGGAGGCTACACGGGAAGAATAGTTGAGGTCAACGTGGACCTGTTGAACCTTATGCTGAAGGCGGGATACGTCCCGGTGATCAGCCCGGTGGCCATGGGAGTGGAGGGGGAGCCGCTCAACGTAGATGGCGATAGGACCACTGCAGCAGTGGCAGCGGCTTTGAAGGCAGAAGCAGTAATCTTCCTCACCGATGTGGAGGGGCTCCTCCTAGACGGCAAGCTTGTTGAGAAGGTTAAGGTGGATGAAGTAGAGCAGCTTTTGTCCAGGATAGGTCCGGGTATGAGCACGAAGATCCATGCAGCAGTCAACGCCGTGAAGAACGGTGTTTCAAGGGCAATTATAGCATCGGGGTTTGTAGACAATCCGATTTCGTTGGCGCTAGCTGGGAAGGGTACGGTTGTGGAGGTGTAGCATTGCAGAGCTTCATAGAACTTGAGAACCGCTATCTAGCAGATGTTTACTGGAAGAGGCCAGTAGTCCTTGTGAAGGGTAGAGGCGCGGTTGTCTGGGATAGCGAGGGAAGAGAGTACATAGACTGCGGGACAGGGTTTGGCGTAGCACTCCTAGGGCACTGCCATCCAAGGGTGGTTGAAGCCATCAAGAAGCAGTGCGAGAAGCTCTTGACATGCCACGGAAGCTTCTACAACGATATAAGAGCAGAGTATCTGGCGAAGCTGAGCAAGGTTCTTCCAAGGAATCTAGGCAAGGTGCTCTTCAGCAACAGTGGAGCAGAGGCTGTAGAAGCGGCTCTCAAGATAGCTTGCCGCTACACCGGAAAGAATGGCTTCATAGCTATGAAGAACAGCTACCACGGCAAAACCTTAGGTGCGCTAGCTGTAACCTATGGAGCTAAGTATAGGGAGCCATTCAAGCAGCTCATCCACAGTAATGTAAAATTCACCCCCTTTGGAGACGCTAGCAGAGTTGAGGAGCTCATCGACGAAGAAACAGCAGCAGTTATCGTGGAGCCAGTGCAAGGAGAAGGAGGCATCCATACACCGCCACCAGACTTCCTGCCAGCCCTAAGGGAGATCTGCGATAGGAAAGGTGTACTCCTTATCTTCGATGAAGTGCAATGTGGCTTCGGTAGAACGGGGAAGATGTGGGCTCACCAGCACTGGGATGTCGAACCAGACATCTTGTGCACGGCTAAAGCTGTGGCTGGGGGAGTTCCTCTTGGGATTACCGCTGCTCGCGAGGAGGTCATGTCGGCTCTAAAGAGAGCTGAACACACCAACACCTTTGGAGGAAATCCCTTAGCAATGGCTGCAGCGCTGGCAGCCTTAGAGGCATTAGTAGAAGAGAGGCTTGTGGAGAGAGCCGCGGAGCTCGGAGCCTACTTCAAGGAGAAGCTACTAGTCCTCAAGGACAAGTACAGAGTAGTTAGAGAAGTTCGCGGCTTAGGATTGATGCTGGGAGTGGAGCAGAGATTCCCAGTGGTGGACGTGATTATAGGAGCTCTCAGCAAAGGCGTCATCCTCCTTGAAGCTGGAAAGACCGTTGTAAGGCTGCTGCCACCCTTAGTCATTACGAGAGAGCAAATAGACAAGGTAGTCCAAGTCCTAGATGAGGAGCTAGCTAAGCTGGAGGAAGCCAAGATAGCCCGCAAATCCTAGGTCGCTTCAATGCGTCGAGCAGTCGGCTTCTCTCCAAACCTTGAAAAGCATTGAGAAAGCACATAGATTTGGGTTGGAGAGTTGAAGATCGAACTCGCCAACCTATACTGCCCAAGCTGTGGAGAGCTGATGGAAGCGAGGCTAGAGGAAAGGAATGGAAAGCAGTTCAGGGTGTATCGCTGCCTTAACGGCTGCAACATAGAGATCGAAGTAGAGCTGCTGGCCTTAAGAACTCCTTGAAGCTAAGGTTTTTAGGCATCACAAGCCATAGCTGCAAGCACGCTTCGCTGAGGGAGGTAGATCAAAGCTGACAGAGAAGCCTACAGACGAGTTTGCTACATGGCTACTGGAGGAGATGCTAAAGATTTACAGCCCTACTGGGCAAGAGGAGAAGCTAGCATCCTTCTTGGCGGAGACCTTGAAGAAGCTAGGGTTTAGCGTTGAAATAGACGAGGTGGGCAATGTAATCGCCAGAGCTGGCAGAGGACATCCCAGAATACTCTTCTGCGGTCATATGGACACCGTAGAGGGAGTAATTCCCGTCGAAAGAAGGCGCAACGTGCTCTTCGGCAGAGGAGCCGTCGACGCTAAAGGGCCTCTAGCAGCCATGATAGTAGCCGCGGCAAGACACTTCGCAGAAAGGAGAGGAGGCAGCATCACCCTAGCAGCCGTAGTAGACGAGGAGGGAAGAAGCAAAGGCATAAAGCACTTCCTCGCCCACTGCAAAGAAACCTTCGACTACGCTGTCTTTGGAGAGCCGGGAAGAGCCTACGGAGTCTCCATAGCATATAGGGGAAGAGCCCTTCTAAAGCTCACCATTAGGACCGAGGAGGGACACTCGGCAGCACCCCACCTCTTCAAAAACGCCATAGAACACGCTTATAAAGTACTGGAGGATGTCAAGGAGGCAGTTGAAGCCAAGGCGGAAGATTACTTTCATTCAACAAGTGTCTGTCCAACCATAATCAAGGGAGGCAAGGCAGACAACGTAGTTCCGGGAGAATGTCAAGTCATCATCGATGTGAGAATACCGCCAAACATGGAGCCACATCAAATCCTGAAGAAAGCAAAGAGGGTAGCTGAAAGCTACTCGGCAGAGGAGGGGATAGAAGTCCAAGTGAAGCTACTAGACTCCATCAAGGGATTCGAAGTAAGTGAGAAGGCACCGCTTGTAGAAGCATTCAAGAAAGCTATACGTAAAATCGCTGGGAGAGAACCTATCCTAAGGAGAAAAACTGCCAGCTGCGATGCCAACCTCTTCGTAGCTGAAAGAAAAACGCCTACGGTGGTCTATGGACCAGGAAACTCCAAGTTAGATCATGCCCCCAATGAAAATATCTCCATACCAGAGTACCTTCAAGCGATCAAGGTGCTAGAGGAAGTCCTACAAGAACTAACCTCCACCCCTTGAGAGTTGAGGCAAGAAAACGAGAGGAAACTTTTCGCCGCGGCCGAGTTCCAGCCACTGGAGACCCTCCAAGTTTCGGAGACGCGTCTCCGCATCCCCTCCTTGGGGGTCTCACATCCGAGCCTCGCGCGCAGGCACTCTTCCAGTTCCATCCCTCTAGGTCTCTCCTAGAGGGACTTCCCCTTCCGAGTGCCCTGGATCCTGGCTCGGACGTCCTGCACTCGAGTCTTCCTCCGGTCTTTATTAACCCCCTAGGCTTCCCTCTCGGTCCCTCTCCCCTTCGGGTCTCCTTCGGGGTTTCCCCTTGGGATTCCCTCTGGTTTGAGGTTCCGATCGGGTTGCCTCCGGGTCGGCCGAAGGAACACCCTATGCAGGCAGCAGCCTTCCCTCGGCCGCGGCGTATAGTATAGTGGCACTGGGAGCACATTACGAGTTTTAGCCTTGGATATGGATAACTGTGAGTTCAGGCATTCTTGAGATTTTTACTTGATTTCATAAACTGCGTTTTATGTGTATACATGAAAAGGCTTGAGGGCTGCATGGGTGAGTTTAGGTGGGTGGTCAAAGGCATGTTGATAGAGGGTCTTCAAAGCAGGGAGCTTCTCTTTCAAGATTTGGAGAAAATCATGGAGAGAGATTTAGAGGATTTTATTCGATTTTTATTGTGAATCTTCTAGTCTTTTTGGGTAGGCGGACTTCCAGCACTCCTTTTCTGAAGATGGCTTTGGCTTGTGATGGATCTACTGGTGCTGGTAGGGGTACTTCCTTGTAGTAGTTTTGGAAGCAGACGGATCTCTGGAAGGTGCCCCATCGGCTGAACTGCACAGATTTTTCCATTTTTGCCTCTACTCTGAGGTAGTCTTCGGTGGCGTGGAGGGTGATGTCTTCTTTGCTCTTGACGTAGGGCATGTCAAACCTCACGATTACTTCATCCTCGGTTTCGTAGATCTCCACAA
>JAGHCH010000064.1 GCA_021160575.1 Thermoproteota archaeon
ATCCTAGAGTGCTGAATGATATGAAGCTACTTGAGAATATGCTACTTAAAGCTGCTGAGAAAGCCGAAGTAAAAGTCGTGGGAAAAGCTTTTCACAAGTTCGCCCCTCAGGGAGTGACGGGAATTATTATTGTAGCCGAATCACATTTTTCGATACACACATGGCCAGAGTACGGCTATGCAGCAATAGACATTTTCACATGCGGGAATACAGCTAAGCCTGAGAAAGCTTATGAAGAAATAGAGAAGGTACTTAAGCCGAAGAGAGTTTCTATGACAGAGATGAAGAGAGGGATCATTGAGGTCGCTGAAGAAATCAAGGTAGTTAGACGCGCATAGAGAATCTGCTCAAAAATATTCTTATTCTAGTTCTAGAAGTATCTTTTGGAATACGGGTTTTGGGCAACCTTTTAGAAGAAGGGAGGTGTTCTCTTCTTAGAGGCAGTGGAGCCGGGGTGGCCGAGTGGACAAGGCGTTGGCCTCGAGATCTAAGGTATAGAGGGGTGAGAGAGCCAATGCCCGCTGAGCGGGCGCGTGGGTTCAAATCCCACCCCCGGCGCCAATCAATTTGTTTGCCTTCCATCTTATTTTCACTAGGAAAACGAGGCATGCATGAGAAGGACTTGAGCTAATTTTTCGTGTTCTACTACCTCTCTTTCACCTAGGATTAGCCCGCATTGCCAGCAGTATTTGCTGTCGAAGCCGTCTATGGCCTTGCAGCGCGGGCAGATCTTCGACAGGAATCTGTGGATTTCACCGAGGGTTACTTGAGATTACTTTACATGAGGTTTCTCGACATCGTTTGCCAGGAGTGCTAGATACATTATGGTGTACTCGATTGTTCATGGACTTGATTCCCTGGCTACTCGATTGCCAAGAGCTTCTCTAGCTCTACTCTCAGGGTTCGTAATGGAGTTCATGTGTTCCTCTATGCGATGAAGCGCCCTAGCAGTTCTTTAGTCCAAGTTTCCTTAAAACCATGCTTCTCTCTTCTAAAACCGAAGGCAGACTCTTTGTTTAAAAGCCCCCTAGCGCCATTAAACAACTTCTCTAGGAGAACTCTCTATAACTGCTTCGAATAGCTCCTTAGTTCTCTCCACAGCTGAAGACACGAAGCACTGCTGAGCCAGCTCACATCCAGTGGCTCCCATCTTCTCTGCTTCTTCAGGGTTTTCGAGGAGATAGCAGAGCTTTTCATATAAGTCTTTGTGATCCCCTGGCTCGTGGATTAAGCCGTTAACTCCTTCAACTATTAGCTCTGAAACTCCGGCTCCTCTGCTCACAATTACGGGCTTCTTATAGTTCCAGGCTTCAATTACCGTGAGGCCAAAGCCCTCCATGAGAGAGGGGAGTAGAACTGCGTCGGCTCTAGCATAGAGACTTCGAAGCTCCTCGTCTGGTACATAGCCTAAGAGATGCACATACTCAATCACCTTGAGTTCGCGAGCTAGGTTTTGAAGAGTTCTAGCCCAGTAGTTACCTTTACCATAGCCTAGACCGGTGCTGGTAAAGCTTCCATCACCTACGAGGAGAAGCTTTAAGTTTGGATGCCTCTTTCTAGCTAGAGCTACTGCCCGTATTGCAGTGTCTTGTCCTTTGATGCTGTCCATTCGAGCCACTATGAGAGCAACATAGTCTTCATCTCGTATGCCGTAGCGGTCTAAGACGCGCTGCATCTCAGCTCGAGGGGGAGCAGCCCACTTTCGAGGGTCTATGTAGGGGTAAATCTGATAAGCGCGCCCTCGAAAGCCAGCCTCTATTAAGCCCTCCAAGGCACGCCTCGTGCTCACCACGACGGCATCATAACATTCCATGTTCCGCAGCACGAACTTTCTCATTTTCTCGGATAGAAGCTCCGGCTTGAAGGGAATGTGCCATTGAAATACTGATGGCACGGAAGGCCCCACCATACTGCCTACTTGGAGTTGCTGGAAGTCGTGCACCCATAGGAGATCCACATTTAGGATGAACTTCAAGATCATCTGTGCTGTAAGCCAGTTGTAGGTGGCGTAGGCGGCGTAGTCATTTATTCTGAACTCGGAATGCCCAAGTCCGTGGAACTCCTTCCAGATCCCTTCTTTAAAACTCGCGTACCTAGAAATTAGTGCGCTGGGCAGCTGAACATGGTAAAAGCAAATCTCCTTATCAATCACTTCGGGAGGGGCATTATGGTTGAGAGAAACCCACCTCACGGAGGATACGATTTCCTCCTTTATTAACTCCCTCAGCATGGGATAGAGCATAGCGGTTACTCCGCCTGGAGAATAGTAGTAGTCGTGGCCTTCCACCAGCTTCTCAAGTTTTATGGGCTCTTCAAGCCCGCCATACCTCTCAAGCAACTCTTCATAGCTAACCTTAAAGCGGACGAGAGGAGTTTGGGTGTTTACACAGAGACAGAGCTTCATGACGTCACAGCTCCAATATTTTACATGGCGTAATGCAAGTTAAATATTTGATAGGGGAGAAGCCCCTTCGTATTCAATCTCGCACTTCAGTGTTGAGGAGCGATGATAGAGGAGCTGCTCTACCTAGCTCTACTAATAATCACAGCGAAACTGCTAGGGGAGATTACATCTAGGTTAAAGCAGCCATCCCTTCTCGGCTATGTACTCGCTGGGGTACTGCTAGGACCCTCAGTATTAGCGGTTATCAATATGACGGAGATCTTGAAGTTCTTCATGGAGATAGGAATACTCCTCCTCTTCTTTCTTGTCGGCTTTGAGGAGATTGATGTACCCGGCCTTTTCTCAGTGATGCGAAGAAGACTTTTCTTAGCAGTAGTATTCTCATTCGCGGCTCCCTTACTCATAGCATACTTCTTCTTTACTTGGCTTGGCTTTCAACACTACCAGGCTTTAGCAGTATCTACCGTGGTGAATATTTCAAGCTTAGGCGTAGTAGCTAAAGCGCTTCTAGACCTGGGGAGATTGAGACATCCCATGGGCCTTGAAATCTTCAGCGCTGTCGCAATATTGGAGTTCGTAGGCTTGATCATTGCTAGCATAATGATTCAGATGGCAGTCCATGCGGATGCATCTTCTTGGGAATTGGCATGGATACCAGTGAAGATAGCTGTGTTCTTCGTAGCGGTTTCCATCCTAGGCGTGAAAGTTCTTCCCGCTCTTCTTCGCATGGTGAGAAGGCACCTTAAAGTTAGAGAAATCACCTTCGGGCTGCTCTTCGGATTGCTGCTCCTTATAGTCTACCTTGCCGAGCTATCTGGGCTTCACGGAGCCTTTGGAGCACTGTTGGTGGGAATGGCACTAGCTCCGCTGTCCAAAGAAGTCCACTACGAAATTGCCGCCAGAATGCATGGGATTGCCCATGGAGTTTTCATCCCGGTGTTCTTCGCTGGAATAGGGCTACTCTTCGACCTCTCCTTCATCCACCTACCAGCCCTTACAGCGGCGGGCTTCATCCTCTTGGTATCGCTTGTTAGATTCTGCTGCGCTTCTGCATCTGCTAAAGCCTTGAAGCTAACTGCGCCTTTAGCCTTTGGAGCTGGCATGATGGCGAAGGGAGCTGTGGACTTAGCCTTGATGACCTCGCTCTACCACTTGAAGATCATTCCTAAGGAACTGCTCTCCCTGTACATCTTTTCGGTTCTTAGCATAATAGTAGCGTTTCCAGCGATCTTGAAAATCTCCTTTAGAAAGCTGCCTCCACTAGAGACCGAGGATGCTAGAGAAGCAGTAATGCCAGTCTATGCGAGAATTGCTCTGTCAAGGATCAAGGCAAGGGAGGTTATGCGAACCGATGTAGCATATGTTTCATCCACGCTCACGGTTGGAGAATTCCTTAGAAGTCACTTAGATGTCACGAGGAGAATGTACTTCGCAGTAGATCCCTACGGAAAACTGCTGGGAGTTGTCTCTCTAAAGAAGATCAGCAAGCTTCCAAGAGACCTCTGGGAGACCACACTGCTCACCAATGTTATAAAGGAGGATTTTGTGAAGGTATATCCAGATGAAGACCTATACTCAGTTACTGAAAAAATAGTGCTGGCAGATACCCCAGCAGTACCTGTGGTAGATCCAGTTTCAGAGAAAATACTGGGCACTATATCGAGATATGAAATCGTTAAGCTGTTAGTGAGGAAGCCCTCATAAGTCGCTCCACGACCCACTTCTTTTCAAGAGCTAGGAGAAGAGGAGCTAGCCGAGGCCCATATTCCCTTCCAAGTAAAGCCAGGTAGACTGCCTTGAAAGCCTCCTGCGGAGTTAAGCCCATATCCCTAGCCAAGGTGAACACGTAGTTTTGCAGCTCCTGCTCATCCCACTCCTTCGACTCGAAGGTGGCGGCTAGCCTTGAGAGGAAGTTGCGCTGAGAATCGGTGAGCTTACTAGCGGCTTCCGGCAGCAGCTCCTCGGTGATGGAGAACTTCCAGCGCTCAGGAGCGTATTTTTCAACCCAGTTCATGGCCATTGTGAGCCTTAGCATCACATTTGAAATCTCCTCTCGACTCAGCGAGGATCTTCGATAGGTTTTAGCAGCCATCATAATAGACTTCTCCAACACTCTTTCATATCCCAGCAAGGGGATGAGCTGAACGTAGAAGACGGCGAAGCGGTAGGGAAGCCTCGCTGGAAGGCTGTCCGGAACGCCGTCAACTAGGCACATCTTGTAGAGAAGCTTTAGCTCCTCGGGGTCCTCAGCTTCAGAAGAGGCCTCAGCATCAAAGTAGATTCGCTCAAGACGATCAAAGGAATCCACTAAATCCGGGATCTTCAAGGGAGAGAAGGAGATGTGCCGCATAGGGTCGACGCTGAGGATCATGTATCTCATGACCTCTGGCGGCGCCACTGAAAGCCATTCAGCTGGCGTGAAGGTTATGCCTTTATGCGTCTTCATGGCCTTGCCCTCTAAGGTTAGCCACTCATAAGGAACCTTGATGGGACCTCGATAGCCGAAGATCCTCTGAGAGACTTCCAAGCCCATGTCGTAGGCGCCACCCTTTACGCAGTGGTCCTTTCCAGCTGGCTCGCAGGTGACCTTGAAGATGGACCACTTAGCAGCCCAGTCCACCCTCCAGCTAAGCTTGATCCTTCCCTTGGAGATCTCAATTGAGCCTTCATATCCACATGCGTTGCAACGGTACTCCACCAGATCTTCGTCAAGGTTGAAGGAGGAGATTCTATTGGGGTGCACCTCGCCAGCGATCTTTGGGGCGAGCATGCCGCAGCGCTCACACACAACCATTACGGGAACCCATTCTTGGGATCCCTCCTCTGGGGCGAACACGTATCTGCTTCTAATCTCCTGCAGTAACTCTAGCTTGCGGAGCACTGTTCTAATGGCATTCTTCATCTCCTCCCTGGTATACAGCTGATGTGCATAGATCACTTCAGGGGATACACCTAGCTTGTCTTGAACTTCGAGGAACTCCTCTGCAAAATGCTCCGCATAGCTGTTGTGACACTCTCCGAAGGGGTCTGGAACGTCACAGAGAGGCTTGCCAATGTGCTCCTTGAAGCTCTCAGGGACTTGAAGACCAGCTGGAACTGACTTAAAGGGATCGAAGGAGTCTACTATGAAGAGGAGGCGCACCCTCTTCCCCTTTTCTTCTAGGAGGCGGCGCATGGAGTCGCACATGAAGAGTTCACGTTCACTTCCAATGTGTATCGGCCCGGAGGGGGTTTTTCCAGTGCTAAGGACGACGGGGTCGTCGCCTCTCTCGAGGATCTCGCTTACCACTCGCCGTAACCACTCCATGGCTATCCCCCGGAAGCCTCAAGCTTAAGCTCCTTCACCAACTTTTTGACAGCATCACAGCCTCCAAGCTGCTTTGCTCGAACTACCTTAAATGCGGTACTGCCATCAATTAACGGAGCTTCAAGCTGTAGGCACTCCCGTAAAATAGCTTTAGCAGCATCAAGGATCTTCCCGTTCAACATGGAGTCCACGAAGTCGGCTAGATGCACTATCAAGGCTTCAATGGTTCTGGGAAGCACGGGCCCAGCGTCACCATGGTGTGCTGCAACTGCGTGTATCACCGAGAGAGGAAAACCCCGCAGATATAACTCTGAGATCAGTAGGGAGAGATGATCAAGCTTTTCTCCAAGTTCTGACATAGCGTATAGCCCTTGGGCATCTACCCGGTAGGTTAAATGCTTCATTATGTCATGAAGGATCGCCGCCGAGACCACTACATCCTTATCGACGTCGCATCTGTAAACCTTCTCTACAACATCGCAAAGAGCCAAGGCCAGAGCAGTGCAAGCAACGGTGTGCTCCACCAGCCCTTTGGGATATGAATGATGCCTCCGCTTGCTTCCAGGAGCTATCTTCAGAGGGGTATACTCCCTTGGAAGCTCAAGCTTTGAGGGAGCAGGATTCTTGATAAGCTCTCTCACCTTAGAGCGCAGCTCTTCACTCTTAATGAGCCTCGTCAACCTAAGCAAATCGCGCAGCTCAGCCATCCTAAACCCTCTAGGAGCCTCTATTCCATGCACCGTAGGTTTTAAGAAAAATAAAGGTTTAATACCGCTCCTCTACCCTTAGAAAGGTGGAAGGTGCGGGGGTGGCCGAGTCAGGTCAAAGGCGCGGGACTGAGGCTCCCGTGGGGAAGCCCTGCGTGGGTTCGAATCCCACCCCCCGCACCAAAGCTGCGCCCTTCTCGGAGGGCTCTCTTTGGAGGAGTTTAAGAAACTAGAAATTAGGGTTTATCCGATAGGCATCATTCACAGCCCTCTTAAAGCAGAGGAAGAGGTTCCAATACAGCCAGCATTTTCAGACGTGGAGGGAGAGGTTGAAGTATTCGAGGAGTACGCGGAGGGGCTGAAGGATCTAGAGGGATTCTCCCACATCATCTTAATCTACTACTTCCATGGAACTCGAGGAGTGAAGATGCTGGTGAAGCCTTTCCTCGACAACGAGTACAGAGGGGTGTTCGCCACTAGGAGCACGCATAGACCAAACCCGATAGGAATTTCCGTGGTAAGGCTTCTCAAAGTGGAGGGCAATAGGCTAAAGGTAAGAGGAATTGACGTAATCGATGGTACCCCACTCTTGGATATCAAGCCTTACATTCCCGAATTTGACTCAGTTGCTGAGGCTAGGAGAGGCTGGCTTGAAGGGAAAATCCGGCGGGATTTCCCGAGAGCTTATGGCGAGTGGTAGCTAAAGCCAGCGATGAGAGCCATCTGCATATACCTCTTTCTTCCAGATGGGCACCACGCTCTTAACGCCGTGCAGCACCTCCTTCACAGCCTTAAAAGCCTCCTCGGTGTGTTCAGCGGCCACTATTATGTGTAAAACTTCCTCTCCCGGCTTGAAGGCGCCAACTCTATGCACTACGGCAACCTCCAACACGCCGCTGTGATATAGCGCTTTAGAAACCACTTCACGAAGAACGCCCTCCACGGCGCCTTCATAGACTTCATACTCCATTCTCTCTACGGCTTTACCATTACTCGAGGTCCCTCGAATGATACCAGTGAAAGATACCAGCGCACCTAGCCTACCCCTTGTTTTTTCGTAGACGGCTGCTCGAAGCTCTGAGAGGTCAATTGGAGCTTCCTTAGGAACAACTTTCACTATGGGCAAGGTAAGGATCCCCCAGAACACTAAATACGGAGACCTTATGCTGTTAAAGTTGCTGGAGATGGTGTTATGAACACTCCTGCTATAGCTAGTCAGTACAAGTATCCGCTAGACATAGTGGAGTACTTTGTCGCAACTTATGGGGAACAGCGAACTCTACGGCTGCTCAGTTCTCTGAAGAGCCCTGGAAAACACTATACGATCAGAGCCAACACTCTTCGAGCTGACCTGGCAACCATCATAGAGCGGCTGGAGAGTAGAGGGATTAAGGTCCTTCAGCACCGCGAGGTAGAGGAGGCGCTGCTGATCCCTGTGGAGGGCCCATTCGATGTTCCTCGCGAGGGAAAAAGGGTGATAGCGGATAAGTATGCCGCTGAAAGTGTGATGATAGGCAGCCACCTCTATGCGCCGGGTGTATTGAAGGCAGAGGAGGTGAAGAAGGGGGATCAAGTGTACATTACCGATGTTTTCGATCAAGTTGTCGGCTTCGGCGTCGCTGAGATGGATGGAAGTGAGATGGGCGCTGGGAGGAAGGGCTTGGCTGTTCGAGTTGAAGTTGCAGCCTATAAGGTGCCTTCACTGAGGGAGTTACCTGAGCACGCAGAGGGGCTTATCTATGAGCAGAGCCTTCCCTCGATGGTGGTCTCTCGGGTACTTGATCCTCAACCAGGAGACTACATACTGGACATGTGCGCTGCCCCCGGGGGCAAGGCTACACACATTGCCCAGCTCACGAGAAATCAGGCTACTGTTGTGGCGCTCGACCACTCTAAAGCGAGGATAGCAAAGCTGAGAGAAAATGTCGTAAGGCTGGGAGCATACTCCATTAGACCCATCAGGTCTGATTCAAGGTATGTGTACGAGGATTTCCCCTTTTTCGTTAAGCCTAACAAGATACTAATAGACCCACCGTGTAGTGCGCTGGGAGTGCGCCCAAAGCTCTATGAGACTTCAACCCTCAAAGATGTAGAGGCCTGTGCAGAGTACCAGAAGCAGTTCTTTAGAGCCGCTGTGAAGGTGCTGAGAAGTAGAGGAATCATCGTGTACTCCACTTGCACCTTTACTAGGCATGAGAATGAACAGCTCATCGAGCAGGTCGTGGAGGAGCTGGGCTTAGAGCTAGTGGAGCAAGGCTTTGTGCTGGGAAGCTCAGGAGAGTATGAGGACCCTGTTCTCTCAGCGAAGGTGCAGAGGTTCTACCCAGATGTACACGATGTGACGGGATACTTCATAGCTAAGCTTAAGAAGAAAGACTAGCCCCTTTTGCGAGGTCTTCTTTTCAAAAAGGATCCACAGATCTCGCAGCGCAGAGATGGTTGTGGTTGCCTGTAGATTTTGCCGCAAGAGGGGCAGTAGTAGATCCATTTAAACACAGCCTTAATCCCAGAGGTTCTTAGCGGCTGAAATCTCAGACCGAGTGCTGCCGCCACGTTCTGTACATCATAGTCGTCGGAGACCACCGTCACCTCAGCGGATTCTTTCTTCTTGAGGTAAAGTGCCAGAGCCAGAACTTCTAGGTCTGCTCGTGAAAGCACTTGTAAGCTACCGAGCTGCTCAGCCTTCTTCGAGACCTCTTCAAGGCATTCCCTCGGAGGAGGCAGCACTTCAACATGCTTAGACGACAATACAGCATCAGCATAGGCTCTTGCCTGCAGGCTCTTCAGTTCCTCCAAAACTGCAAGAGGGGTAAAGTGCTCACCCTCCACGACAACAGAAGGGTACCCATACATGAAGGCCGAAGCGTCTAAAACGAATATTCGTCTAGGCTTGGAGCTCACAAAAAGCGACCTCACAGCTGGATGTGCATCTTCGACTTGAGCTTCGAGTAAAAATCTGGCCGTAGCTTTACGAAGGCTGCCTTATGCTCGGAGCGCCTAACCATTATAGTGGAGCCCTCGGAAAGCTCTTCAAGGAACTGCCCATCTATAGAAGCCATAGCAGGAGCCCCTCCCTCCCCAACTTTAACTTCCAGCACGGTTGTGGGAGGGAGAATGATTGGTCTGACACACGGGGAAATAGGGCATACGAACACCAGCTCTATGATATCAACCTCCGGATCTACAATCACCCCTCCAGCTGAAAGAGCATAGGCTGTTGAACCAGTTGTAGTTGATACTATTACGCCATCCATCTTGCCCTTGTAGAAGGGATAACCATCTTTTCGAACTTCTACTTCTATTACTTTAGAAGGTCTAGCTGTGATTACCAAGAGTTCGTTAAGGGCATCAGGAAGTCTCTTTCCCTGATGGAAAACGGCGAGCTTACTGCGATATTCCACCGTGAAGCTGCCGCAGATAAGTTGTTCAATAACCTCTGAAAGCTGCTCAGGGGAGGCTTCACTTAAAAAACCTAAACCTCCAAGGTTTATGCCTAGGAGAGGGGTCTCCGGAGGGGTTACTTGTTGAGCTGCTCTGAGAATTGTACCGTCTCCTCCAATAGTCATTAAGATGTTAACTCGCATTTTACTTAGAGGAACACCCTCAACTCCCATGAGGCGAGCGGTGTTCTCCTCTACATAGACCTTCACCCTCTTTGACCGCAGGAGGAAGAGAGCTCGTCTGGCCAGTGCAATAGCTTCTTCCGACAGCTTCGCCATCAACCCTACGGAGGACGCTTCCACACTGATGCCCCCCGCACAGCTTAGAAGAAACGTTCCCATGTATAGTTTACCTCAAAAAAAGGCATTGCCCTCACCATATGGTAATTAATCCATATGTTCTAAGTTAAAAAGTTAAAACTTAAGTACGGGCTTCATGAATTTTTTATAGTAAAAGTCTCCTTTAAGGTGGTAAGGTGGTTAAGTATGGGGGAGATGTCTCCGAGAAGACGCGCCATCTACTGCTATACTGGGAACAGGGAGAAAGCGGATAGGATAACTGCCCATGACCCGTTGACAACGGCCACCGTTGAGCAGATGCTAGCTGTGAAGGCGCCATTTCCAGATTCCACGAGAGACGTAGAACTGGGAGTGCGCTTAGCGGAGGCGGCGTGGACCATCATTGGGCTTGAGGGGTTCAAGATACCCTTCGATCTCTGCATCGAAGCGCAGGCACTGGGTGCAGAGCTGAACTGGGGTAGAATTGACAGACAGCCTAGTGTTGCCACTCACCCCTTCAAGGATCTCAAAGACCTAAAGATTCCCGAAGATCTCATGGAGAGAGGCAGATTCCCGTACAAGCACGAGATTGTAGCTAAACTCCGAGAGAAGTACGACTACTTGCCCATAACATGCCAAGTGGTAGGGCCCTTCACCCTCGCTGGACACGTCTTTGGCGTCGAGAACTTCTTGATTTGGACTAGAAAGAGAAAGCAAGAGGAAATTCTAGAGGCGTTGATGATGCTGGCGGATGTTAACTTGATGGATGCTAAGGAAGCTGCCCGCGCCGGAGCAGATTTCATATGCATAGCAGATCCCACAGCCACAGCGGACATCATTTCACCAGAGTTCTTCA
>JAGHCH010000056.1 GCA_021160575.1 Thermoproteota archaeon
ACCTTCTTCCAGCATGTGGATGCCGAGCCTCTTGAACTGCTCTCTAAGGTAGGGAAAGGCTGAGGCTCCATAGACTTCCGGTGTCTCTATTTCGAGGCGATTGGGTACGCCAACTCCTCCTATTGAGAGGAGGAGTTCAGCCCCCTTCTCTTTAGCCCACATGGTGATGGCCTTTGAGACTGGGTAGACCGCTGGCACGGGTATGGCTATCTCTGAGAGGATGGCGATGATGCGGTTTTTCTGGTAGATGCGTATGGGGTACTTTAGGTCGCCTCGATGGAAGATTACGATGGGCGGGAAGAGCTCAGAGTCTATGTGACCTACCTCCTCCATCTGAAGCTGCTCAACCATGTGGGAGACCGCAATTACGCCCACCAGCCCTATATCGGGGAGCCCACAGAAGATGAGGGGCTTCTCCACCGTTATCGGCTTGGTCTCTCTGAAGATTATATCCTCGAAGGTATACTCCCTCAATTTGAACCCCAATCCGCTTTCTGGCTTCATGAAATTTAAGAATTTACCCTACCGTGCCTCCTCCTTGTGGGGTTTGACGATTAAGATGGGGCCGTCCTTCTTGAGAATTATCACTTTCTCGCCGGACTTCACATCTTCGATAGCCTTTGCCTTCCAGTATTCTCCTCTAAAGCGCACGAACCCTGTTTTTCCGGAGGGGATGTCGTCGAGGGCTTCAGCTATCTCACCTTCGAAGCCTCCAAGGAACGGCTTCCTCCTCCTAGCTTGAATCACTTTGAAGAAAGCGAAGGCGAAGAATCCTGCTACGGCGGCTGTGACTACCAGGATGGTTGCTATGAACTGAGAGTACCACTCTCCGCTGAAGCTCCACTTAGCTGGATTGAGGGAGCCTAAGAAGAGGGAACCTAAGACTAGGCAGATGATGCCGGAGATGCCCATCACTCCGAAACCTGGTGTGAGAAGCTCAGCAATGAGTAAAACTAGTCCTAGAGCTATAAGGATGATAGCTCCAAGGTTAATGTCAAATCCCAGCCCAACTAAGCCTAGGATGAGTAAGATGGCTCCAATGATCTCAGAGCCGTGCCCCGGCGAGGCTAGTCCGAAGATGAGGGCATAGAGCCCCACTAGGAAGAGAATGCTTGCGAGAAGAGGATCCGAGAGGAACCTTAAGACTTGAGTGCCCACATCTGGGCTAAATTCCACTATCTTGACGTTGCGTGTAGAAATTGCTACTTCGCCAGTGGCGGTTTTCACCTTCATGCCGTCTAGCTTCTGTAGGAGGTCGGGAAGGCTATCAGCTATTACATCAATGACGTGGAACTTGAGCGCTTCCTCGGCGTCTAGGTTGAGGTTCTTTAACACGAAGTCCCTAGCTGCTGTGACGTTTCTCCCCCTTGCCTTGGCGTGAGCTTCCATCACTGTTAGCATAGCATTAATGATCTTGGACTCGTTGACTGGAGCAGATCCAGTTAACGGGGAGTAGGCGGTGGGCTGACACGACCCTATAACGGAGCTAGGAGCCATGGCTGCAACATGGGATGCCATGAGAATATAGGTGCCAGCAGACCAAGCTCTAGCTCCTATTGGATGTACATAAACTACTATTGGAACGGGGGCGTTATCTATCTCCTCGATGATGTTAAGCGTCGCGTCTACGCTTCCACCGGGAGTGTTGAGAAGGATGATGAGGGCATCTGCTCCTACAGACTCGGCTTCAGCGAGGGCGTCTTTAAAAGCTGTGTAGGTTGCAGAGGAGATGGTTTCCCTGATCTCGAGAACAACCACTACTCCAGCGTGCTCTTGAGCCGCGGCATGAGGAATCACTACCATGAGTAATAGGAGAGGAGGGAGAACAGCCCACAGCCTCAAGCTTTTCACCGCTTCCTTTTCGACAGTCCTTCCATAACTCCTACCATCTTAGCTATATCCTCTGTTGCCACCCCGCTGGTCACCACGATTAAGTTTTTCTCTCTTGCAATCTCGTTGAGCATCTGGTACTCTCTCAGCTTGAGAGCTAATGGGTTCTCCTGATAGAGCCTGGCTGCTTCAGCCATCTTGGCTGCGGCTTGATATTCGCCCTCGGCCATGATCACTCGGCTGCGCCGCTCTCTCTCCGCTTCAGCCTGCTTAGCCATAGCTCGCTGCATGTTCTCCGGAATGGTAACATCCTTGATGGCTACAGCTGTCACTTTGATGCCCCAAGGATCGGTCGCCGCATCAATGATCTCTTGAAGCCTCTTGTTCAACTCCTCTCTTCTAGTGAGAAGGTCGTCAAGCTCCACCTGTCCGAGCACGTCTCTGAGAGTGGTTTGAGCTAGAAGGTTTGTGGCAATTACGAAGTTCTCTACCTCTACAACTGCTTTGATGGGGTCGAAGACTCGGTAGTAGACCACGGCGTCAACATCCACCGTCACATTGTCCTTAGTGACTATACGCTGCTTCGGCACATCAAAGGTGAGGACCCGAAGGTCAACTTTTCTGAAGGTATCCACGAAGGGAATTACGATGAACAACCCAGGACCTTTAGCTCCTAGAAGTCTTCCCAGCCTAAAGATTACTGCCCGCTCATACTCCTTAACTATCTTTATTGCGGAAGCTAGGATGGCTAGAATAATTATTATTAGGAAGATCCATGGAACCAGCGAGAACAGCCCTATGTTAGTGAGTAGAGCCATATCCCTACACCACTTTAAGCTGGTGGTTGAACTATTTTAAAACACTTCTCTTAAGAAGGTGAAGAGCTATATGAGAGGCTCCCACTCTACGAGAGGCTTCTCCCAAAGAGAGTCTACTAGGCGGCTGAGAGGCTCACGGCTGCTCTTTGCCCTAAGCAGCTTCAGCCTCCGCCTTGGAGATTTTAGCCTCAGCAGTGCCAACACCGAGATACACCTATGATATAGTTGGTTGTCGAACAATATAACGATTTTTATCGTTAAACGACGGTTTCTTTTTCGACTATAGACGAAATCTAAGAGAGAAAATCTGCAAAGCGGCTGGCTATTTCAGCTGCTATTTGGTAGGTGCGATCTTGTCGTCCATGATAGGTTAACCCAGCCCTATAGATGTCTATCTCCATGAGATCCAGCCCCATGAGTTCTCTTCCATCTTTGAAGAGAGCAATCAAGGAGTCTATTACTGCTCGGAGATCTCTCAATGTGAGGCCAGTGCGATCGCTGTGTCTTACCCCATATAGTGTAGCGTTTGCACCTACGTCGAGGTCTATGGAGATGTAGACATAGCGGGTGCTGACATCATTCTTCAGCGAGAGGAGCTTGTCCTTATGCTTAGCGATGTCCTCTTTTCTCAGGAGGTGAACTCCCTTCTCAATGATTCCTAGGTAGTGGTCAACGTAGCGCTTTACTCGCTCATCTTCTATTTGCATGGCCGTTCGAGGAGGATAGTCGGCTACACCTACTATGAAGGTGTTTTCGGGGTATACTACTCCTTCTTTGAGAAGGTAGAGGAGAAAGGATTCCGGATTGTAGCTTTCAGCTCTATTGTAGATGTAGGGATCATGTGGGTCGAAAATGGTGTTGGGGTTGGTCTCTAAGTCGTAGTGTATGAGTCCTAGCCTTATTGAGGTTGGGATGGCATCGAGGTGACAGTCAAGCACTATGAGAGTGAGCTCAGAGGGATCCACTTCTTCAGAGATGGCTTGAACTGGTCCTCCAGTGAGAGTATGGTCTACTCCTATGGTTAGTGGTTTGTGGGGGAGGATACTGTGAACCAGCTGAGCAAGCTGATCGGCATATTCTCGACAACCTCCACTGTCTATGAAGGAGACATAGTTGGCTACTGAAACCATGAAGAGGTATTCCAGCGGAGGAGCTGGGAGAAGCCACGGCTCCACTTCGAGGTGAAGAGGCTTAATAGGCCTTGAAAGGTTGCTGAGAACTCCTTGGCAGGGGTTGGTGTAAGGAAGATCTCTATAGTTGTTCTGGGCATGCTGTATTTTTTCAAGTACACGGGGTTCCCTCTCATCTGGATCTAGAGGAGCATCTATTACTGTTAGTTTGTCTTTGCTTGGAGACATTTTCTCTTTAAAAAGAGGAAAGCAGAAAAATTAGAGAGTAGTGAGGGGATGGGTTAAAGAAGGCTATTTCTTCTTAACGACTGCTTTAGCGGCAATCTCTGCTAAGTCGTAGACTGGTAGGTTGAAGCTGAACATCTTTGAGGCGTCGTCGAGGTTGCGCCAGCAGAATGGGCAGGCTGAGGTCACTATCTCTGCGCCAAGCTCCTTGAACTCCTCTAGCCTTACCTTGGAGGCCCAGAGGGAGAAGTCTGGGAAGCCTGATCTCACGCCGCCTCCAGCGCCGCAGCACCAGGACCACTGTCTGCTGCGCTCGGCCTCAACTACCTTGATGCCCTTGAAGCTATTTAGCACCTTGCGCGGCTCATCGTAGACGCCTACGTGTCTGCCGAGGTGGCATGGATCGTGATAGACGAATACCTTGCCAGCGAATTCAGGTAGCTCCTGGAACTCCACTTCACCCTTGTCGATCAGCTCGGCTAGCAGCTGCATGGTGTGAATCACTGGCATGTTGAAGTCTATGCCTAAGACATCCTTGTAGCCTTCGGGGGCCTCCTTCTGGTAGTCTTGGATCAGGGTTCTGAAGCAGCCAGCGCAGGTGGTGATCACCTTGTCGCCATACTTGTCCAGGACTTGGGCGTTGTGCTCAGCTAGCTCCTTGGCGGTGTCCCACTGCCCAGTTCTTAGAGCTGGTGAGCCGCAGCACCACTCGCCGTCACCATCAACAGCGATGGTGAAGTCTATGCCGAGCTTGCGGAAGAGCTCCACGGTGGCTAGGGCGATGTTCTTCTGCCTGTAGGAGGCTGTGCATCCCACGAAGTAGACGTACTCAGCCTTCTTAGGAAGGCTGTTTCTGATGTCGGCTGGAAGCCATGCAAATCTGTCGGCGTGCTTCTCTAGATATGGGTTGTGCTCAACCTTAATGTGCTCGCTCCACTTCTTGATACCAGCTGGAATGCCGATGTTGTTCTTCCAGGCTTCGCGCCTAGCGGTTTCGAAGAGGCGGTTGAGCCAGTCCTTGACATCAGTTTCACACATCTCTCTGCAGGCCATGCAAGTGGTGCAGGCGAAGATCACATGAGCCGCCTTCTCGTCAAAGGGGATTCTGCCGCTGAGAACTCCTTTCAATACCGCGTTTTTGCCGCGGCTGGCAGTATAGGAGTCAAAGTAGAAGTATTCTCCTGAGAGGCAGTTGGGAGCCGAGAGGTTGACATCTGGGCGGTACTCATAGAAATACCTGCAGTTGCCACAGTGGGTGCACATCATTAGGTGGTCATAGAGACTTGCGAGTTCTGGGTACTTTCGGGCTACATCCTTGGAGAGAGGTAGTGCCACTTACTACACCTCCTCTTAGTTAGCTTCACCTTATACCAAGCTTTCCTGGGTTCATGATGTGGTTGGGGTCTAGGCAGTCCTTTATCTTGCAGAGGAGCATGAGCCATCCTGGATCAGCATGGGCGTTCATGACGTTCCAGTAGTCGACTGGAGGCTTGTAAGGTATCATGCCTGCCTTGACGCCTACCTCCACTACCTCACGCATAGCTTGTCTGGCATGCCAGACTGCTTCTGGGTTGCGCTTGTCGAAGGGCGTCATGACTCTCCACATGCCGTAGTGGGCTCCACGGTAGTCGGTGAACCTAGTGGCTGGTGAGAGTCCGTGCTTGATGTAGATCTCCTTCATCTTCTCGTAGAGGATTGGCCAGTTCTTAGCTGGCGTGAAGGTGCCAGGCCAGGCTAGTCCACCGCCACAGCTCTTGCTGTAGTTCTTGGTGGAGCCGACAATTCTGCTGGGCAGCTCGGTTCTGCCTCTCTTAGCCTCTGGTGGATACTCGAAGTCAATGAGCTTGCAGCCCTTCTGCCTAGCCTTGGCGACAACTTCCTTCCACATCTTCCTCTTGTATTCTAGTTCCTCCTCGCTCCAGCCGCTGATCACGGTGTAGCTGAACCACTCTGGGGCATCTGGCGGCTTCTCCTGATATGGATATGGAATCGGAATCTGAGCTAGCCACCAGCTGACGGCGGTGATCTCGTCGCAGAGCTCTAGGTCGCGCCACATCACCATGTACTTGGTCATGCTCTCAGCGTCTTCAGCGGCGATGGTGAGCACATCCTTGTATGGTCTAATCCTTGTGATCCAGACGCCGAGCTTGGTGACGACGCCAGTGGTGCCCAGCCAACCGATGAAGAGTCCAGCTAGCATGGGCAGTGGTAGGAGGCTGTGCCACTCGTCAGAGTAGGCGCAGCTGCCGATTTTGCAAACCTCACCTGTGGGGAGGACTACCTCCATACTACTGATGAACTGGCTGTTGACGCCAAATCTGCCGTTAAGGTGCCCGATACCATGCTGGAGCGTCATAGCTAGCACTGAGGCTGAAGCTGGATGGACGCCCCAGCCGAATTCGAAGCCCACCTTCTTTAGTTCCCTGGAGAACTGAGCGTGGGATACGCCGGGCTCGATTACGGCGTAGTGCGTTTCGGTGTCTATTTTGATGATGCGGTTCATCCTTCTGAGGTCGAGGACGATGCCGCCCTCCTCAGGGATGCAGAGACCGCCAATGTTGGTGCTGCTTACATAGGGCACTACAGGAATGCGCTCTCGGTTGGCGAAGCTGAGAACTCGCTGCACCTCCTCAACTGTCTTGGGCATCACCACGTAGTCGGGCATTCTAGGCTCGTTCCACGTCAAGTCAAAGCTATAAGGCATTAGGATGGCTTCTTCATTGGACGCGTAATCCCTTCCGACAATTTCCTGAAGGGTCTTTAAGACGCGGTCTACACCTCTAGGCAAGTGCGTACACCTCTTCTATAGGTTCACTAGGAGTTATCCAGATATTCTATAAAACAGTTTTGGAGGAGCTATTCTTCAGAGTAATGTATACTCTCAGTGAAAACGGCTTTTAAATTACCTTCTGTAATAGGACCTTAACTTTACACACGGCACAAGATCCCTATGCACTGTATCTCAAGGATTAAGCATTGGCATCAGGATTCTCGTAGAGGGCATGCAATTAAGAAGAAGGCTGGAGAGATCGTTAAACTGGTTATAAAGCTAGATTTATGATGCAGAAATTTCTTGGTAGCTTGAAATTTGTTTAATATTCCCTATAGCATTCTTTTCTTATGTAAAGCGGTATCTTTATAAATGTACAGTGAAGGTATGCTTCTGTCTTCCACTTTAAATCTGGATGTGATGGCATGGTGGCGGTAAAGGTCATTGACACTACAGTGCGCGATGGTCAGCAGTCCTTGGTAGCTACCAGGATAAAAACGGAGGATATCTTGCCAGTAGTAGAGATACTCGATGAAGCTGGCTTCTATGCCATGGAGGTTTGGGGAGGAGCTACCTTTGACTCGTGCTTAAGGTATCTTGGAGAGGATCCCTGGGAGAGACTTCGCCTAATTAAGGAGAAATTGCATAGGACGAAGGCTGCCATGCTTCTCAGGGGGCAGAACCTCGTCGGCTACAAGCACTACTCTGACGATGTAGTGGAGAGATTTATTGTAAAGGCGTGTGAGAACGGTGTAGATCTCTTCCGGATCTTTGACGCCTTAAATGATGTGAGGAATGTGGTCTTAGCTGTTAAGACAGCTAGGCGTGTGGGAGCTGAAGTTCACGGCGATATCGTCTACACGAGGAGCCCTGTGCACACCTTGGAGAAGTACTTGGAGATTGCTGGGGAGCTGGCTGCACTGGAGGTTGATGCCATCAGGGTAAAGGATATGGCGGGCTTGCTGGCTCCTCGGGATGCCTATGAGCTGGTGAAGGAGATTAGGAGGGTTACTGGGCTGCCAGTAGCTTTGCATTGCCACTACACGTGTGGCTTGGCTGCGGTAAGCTACTTGCGGGGGCTTGAGGCTGGCGCTGAGTTCATAGATACCGCGGTTTCACCCTTCGCGTATGGCACTTCTCAGCCCGCTGTGGAGGCAATGTATGAGGCTCTGCAAGGGACTCCTTATGAGCTGAAGCTTGATATGGAAATTGTTCATAGAGCTGCTGAGCTGCTCAAGAAGCTTAGGGTGAAGTACGCAGAGTTCACTTCCGAAGCTACAGATAGAGTTGACCCGGCGGCACTCTACTATCAGATCCCAGGGGGGATGATGTCTAACCTCGTTGCTCAGCTTAGGGAGTATAATGCGCTGGATAAGCTGGAGGAGGTTCTCAAGGAAGTTCCGAGAGTTAGAGCAGATCTGGGATATCCTCCCCTGGTGACTCCTTTAAGCCAGATTGTGGGTACTCAAGCTGTGATCAACGTGTTGACTGGTGAGAGATACAAGGTGGTGATCAAGGAGCTAGAGAACTATGTGATGGGGCTCTACGGCAGACCTCCAGGAGAGATCAGCGAGGAAGTCAAGAAGAGGGTGTTGGATGGAAGGAAGCCCATAGAATGTAGGCCAGCGGATCTCCTTGAGAGCTTTATGGATAAGATTCCAGAGGAGGTTTGGAGGCTTGCGAGAAGGGAGGAGGATCTACTATCCTATGCTCTGTTTCCACAGCAGACGTTGGCGCTATTGAAGGGAGAAGCCCCTGTTAATGCCAATAGGAAGGCAGTTGCAGCGGCTCCAGCTCCTAAAGCTAATCCTGGAGTTCAAGACCCCTCTCCAAGGACAGTGCAGGCTTCCTCGAGGAGAGGTGTGAAGCTGAAGGTTACTGTGAATGGGGAGCAGATGGAAGTTATTGTAGAGGGGCTTTAGGTTCCTTCTCTCCAGTCCTTTAAGTATCGTTCTTGCTCTGGTGTAAGGATGTCTATCTGGATACCTAGGGTTTCAAGCTTTAGTCGGGCTACCATGGAGTCTATTTCATAGGGGACGTCGTAGACCTTGGCTGGCAGTTTGCCTTGGTTTTTCACCAGATATTCTATGGAGAGAGCTTGGTTGGCGAAGCTCATGTCCATGACTTCGCTGGGATGCCCCTCGGCGGCAGCTAGATTTACAAGTCTTCCTTCAGCTAGGAGGTAGAGTTTTCTTCCATCTTTCAAGCGGTATTCCTCTACATTTTCGCGAAGCACTCTTTTCTCGACTGCCAGTGCTTCTAGGTCTGGGATGGAGATCTCTACGTTGAAGTGTCCGGCGTTGGCTAGGATGGCTCCGTCCTTCATTTTCTCCATGTGTTCTCTTCGGATGACGTCTTTGCAGCCAGTGGCTGTGACAAGGATGTCGCCTAGCTCAGCTGCTTTGGACATGGGCATGACCTCGAAGCCATCCATGACGGCTCTTAGAGCCTGTATGGGATCTACCTCGGTGATTATTACATGGGCGCCCATGCCTCGCGCTCTCCATGCAATCCCCCTTCCGCAGTGCCCATAGCCAGCTACTACGAAGCGCTTTCCAGCTAGTAGTACGTTGGTGGATCGGAGGATGCCATCGATGGTGCTTTGCCCAGTGCCGTAGATGTTGTCGAAGTCCCATTTAGTTTGAGCGTTATTGACGGCTATCACTGGATATCTGAGAACTCCGCTGTCTGCAAGGGACTTGATCCTCAGGACACCAGTGGTGGTTTCCTCGGTGCCTCCTACCACTTGCTCAAGGAGATCCTTTCTCTCCGAGTGGAGGAGAGAGATGAGGTCTGCTCCATCATCAACGGTGATGTGAGGCTTGTAGGAGGCCACTTGGTTGAGAGCCCAATAGTATTCTCCCCGGGTTTCTCCTCTCCAAGCATAGACGTTGACATCCTCCTCTGCTAGTGCTGCTGCAACTTCATCTTGTGTTGATAGGGGATTGGAGGCTGCGAGTGCAACCTTGGCTCCTCCAGCCATTAAGGTTTTCACGAGGACTGCTGTCTCCTTGGTTACGTGGAGGCACGCAGAGATCTGGATGCCCTCTAGTGGCTTCTCCTCCTGGAAGCGCTGGCGGATCTTCATGAGGACGGGCATGTGGGCTTCAGCCCACTCAATGAGTAATCTTCCACGGCTTGCCAAGCTGAGATCCTTCACCTTGAAGGAAGGAACCATTTTCGAGAATCCCTCCTATGTTTCAAGGGCTATGGAGGTGCTTCACGTATTTAAAGGCTGAGAAGCCCTTTGCTCTTGGCGTGTTCAAGGACTTTCTGATCTAGCTGAATGGATTCAAGGGCTGAAATGGGGACTCTTAGCTTGTGCTCGTCGGCAGCTATGTTGAGAACTGGTAGCCCTTGCTCAATCCACTGGGTGGTTGTTGCCTCCTCTAGAGTGTCGTCGTGGATGGAGCCGTTGAACACTTCTTGAAGTAGCTGGATGAGCTCTTGATCGCCTTGCAGCCACTCTATAGGGTTTACAAGGGATTGATCGTCGAAGGCTTCATAGACCTCTGGAGCCACCACACTCTGAATGGAGAGGTCGAAGTACTTAGCCTCGTAGAGCTTTAGGGTGAAGTAGACGTAGTGAAGGAACTCGTGTGCTGCGCATGCAGCAAGGGTTTCCTCTTTAGCATAGAGAACGAGAGGAGCTGAAAAAACCACTGCTAGTTGGTATTCGCCAGTGCTGCGCTCGAGTAGATCTAGGTAAGCGTAAACGGCTGAGGCCATGAACTCTACGGAGGGGAAGTGAAGGACTTTAAGAATAGGAGAGAGCTCCACGGGAGGATATTGCAGTGAGGAGGCTTTCTCAACACGTTCTATAGCCTTGCTGAGGAGGGGTAAGCGTGACTCCACGCTTTTAACTAGCTCAAAAGGAAGCATGCCTTGTTCAGCGGCTTTCAAAAGCTGCTTGAGGGAGAGCTCGCGGTTAAAGGGCATAAAGCTTCCTCGAGAACAGTGTATCTGCGCTCTTCAAGGCTAAAACCCCTTCGGATATATGATAATACTCTTAGCTGCGTAGCTTAATCAAAAAGAAGGAGGGGATTTTTGGGAAATGCCCTAGGTCTATGCGGTCTTTCTGAGGACTACGACTAGCACTGCGAGGGCGATGATCAGAGTGATGCCCACGAGGACGTACATCGCTGTGAAGTCGATCTTCACCTCTGGCGGCTTTGGTGGTGGAGTCTTAATCTCCACGTTGAAGCTGCCAGCCATGGTGGCCTTAGTGCCTACAGCGGGCTTGGAGGCTGAAACTGTCACTGTGTAGGTGCCAGCAGCAGCGTCCTTGGGCACAGCCCATGAGGCGGAGTAAATACCAGTCTCCACCTCGGTGAAGGCTAGCGTGATCACTTGTCCAGTTGGAGTGACAATCTTGCCAGTGAGAGAAGCGCCGCTGACAGGCTTGCCCTCGGCATCAGACACCGAAGCAGTGATCGTCACGATGGAGCCATTGTAGACGGTTGGAGGCACTGTGAGGGTGATCTTCAGTGGCGGCAGCACCTTAGCCTGGACGGTGAAGCTGATGCTGCCAGTTGTCGGTGTGCCAGCTGTTGCCTTAGAGGCTGAGACCGTTACTGTGTAGGTGCCTTCAGCGGCATCGGCTGGCAC
>JAGHCH010000092.1 GCA_021160575.1 Thermoproteota archaeon
CGTGACATAGGAGTGCGCATAGTAGACGTAGATTCCACTGGGAACGCCCTCGAGCAGAGGGCGTTCCCAGTGGAATCTACGTCTACTATGCGCACTCCTATGTCACGGCTCCCTCCGAGGAGACCGCAGCCGTCACAAGCTACGGCGTAGACTTCTCGGCAGCGGTTTGGAGGGAGAACATCTTTGGCACTCAGTTTCACCCCGAGAAGAGCGGGAAGTGGGGGTTGAAGATGCTGAGAAACTTCGTGGAGTTTGCTAGGGGGTACTTGAAGCGTTGAAGCTCTCCAAGGAAAAGGCTGAGCAGCTAGCCGGTAAGCTATGGTACCGCAACGTGGGGAACACCGTTGTAGCAGTGGCTCAAGACGCTGAGACTAAGGAGGTGTTAATGGTAGCCTACATGAATCGAGAAGCCTTCGTAAAGACGTTGACCACCGGGTTAATGCACTACTGGAGCTTGAGTCGAGGGAAGCTGTGGATGAAGGGGGAGACCTCTGGCAATATTCAGGAGGTTGTGGAAGCCTACATAGACTGCGACGGCGACGCTGTGCTCTTCCTAGTGAAGCAGCACGGCTATGCATGCCATGAAGGCTTCAAAAGCTGCTTTCACAACAGGGTCAAGGTGAAAAGCTAGCTTTTGAAGTTGAAGACACGTGCTTTTGGAACTCCTTGAAGTTGAGGTACTCGAAATAGCTGAAACTATTCTTGCTGTAAGCACTGCATGAAAAGCCTCAGTGTTGTAATCTATGGATTATCCAGTCAGATTTATTGAGTTCCTTTGATGCATGGTGGTTTACGGGTGAGCTAGATGCCCCAAGTGCTTGTCGTGGGCTTGCTGGAGCAGGATTCAGGTAAGACGGTGGTTGCCACCGCCATTGCCAAGGAACTCAAAGGAAGAGGCTTTGATGTAGGGGTTTCCAAGCCTATCGCCGGGCATAGCGCATGGTATCAGTTCTCCACAGTGGAGGAGAGCAGAAGAAAGAGGATGTTGATTGGGGAAGATGCTCTCAAGCTCTATGAAGCCGCGCAAGTGGAGGATCCCCTGGAGCTAGTGTCGCCAGTAGATGTCTTGACAGCTCCTCCAGATCCAGAGATTTTGAGGTGGAGGACTGAACTCTACCACTCCTTAATAGGCAACATAACCAGCGTAGGGGTGCTAGCCAGAGTTTCGAAGCTTCACAAGGGAGTAGCGGAGACAGTGCACATGGTGGTGGAAGAGAGCTTAGAGAGAGTATCAGCGCCGCTAAGAAGGGAGATCGAGGAACTCGTCGATCTGCTCGAGCCTAGACCTGTGAAAATCACGAGCAAGCAGCTGGAGGAGCTCCTAGCCTTGGAGGCGGAGAGGATAGCGGATGCAGCGGTTGCTGAGCTCTCCAAGAAGCATGAAGTGCTGGTGATAGAGTCCTTTAATGATGCAGCAGCTCCCTGCAGTGAAGCTCTAAAGAGCTTAGCAGTAGTGCTTGTAGCTCCAGGACGAATGGCAGTATATGCTGGCGAGAAGTATGCCAAGGCCTGTGAGGCTCTTTTAGGATTGAAGCACGCGTTGAGAACAAGGGATCTTGCTCCACTGCTAAAACCCATCTACACGCAGCCTACGCCAGTAAAGCAGAGAGGAGATAAACTCGCAGAAGCTGTGCAGAAGCTGGTGGATCTCTTGGAGAAAAAGCTCGAAAAAAGAAGGGAAGGCTAGGGAGGATGCTCGCAGCTAACCTGAGGAAACCTTCTTGACGTATCTGCACTTGCTTAAAACCGAGAGCCTTGGTATGCTTGAGGGAAGCACCAGTTCATCACACATGATGATGGAGTCCACGTACTTGTTAAACGTGTTTGAGTCCACGTCCTCCGTGAACACCAGCCTCTTTACATTTTTAAAGATCACCTTTCTACCAGCGGCTTCGAGATCCTTCTTAGTTATGGTCAGCTCATCGATGTTGCCCACAGTAATAGCCATCTCCTCCTTGACCCCTTCCATAAAAGCATTGCCCACCTTCTTAGACTTGGTGACGGCATTATCGATGGATTTAGAGGCAGCCTCCACCGTTATGATGAAGAGCTTAAAGGCCTCAGTGGCAGCCTCACCTATGTTCTTGCCTAGGCTCTTAGCAGTAGCCACCAGCTTGCCGTAAATCTCTTCGTCAACACCCCTGATAGTGACTGTCTTACGCCTTTCCTCCTCCGACATACATGTCACCGGAGTAAAACTTGTAAAACATAAAATATAAGTCTTACGTTAGGGACAAAAAAAGAAGTATTTAAGAGGCATAGATGCGCAGGACACAGTAACCGGCTGTATAGACCCAGTAGCCATGTAGAGGCTGCAGCTCTGCGGCGGGTACATAACTCTTTGACTTCTGATCCCAGGTGAAGAAGGGCTTGCAGAGGGCAGCCTCGGATGTTGTGAAGATTACAGGGCTTTGTGTAGAGGGAATTGCTATGAGGTGCCAGCCCCTCTCTAAGTGCAGGTAAACTTGGTCAACGGTTTCGCCTAGCAGTAGAATCTCGCAGGTTCTATTGACGTAGATCCAGTAGCCTAGATTTGCCTCTATTAAGGAGGCTTCCTCATACCTTTTTGAGACATCATCCCAGTAGTATGCCACGATAGTTACTGAGTTGTTGACCAGCTCGCTGAAGGATTTTCCTACGAGATCTACGGGGAAGCTTACTAGGTTCCAGCCCTTCTCCAGCTGGAGAATATAGCCGACCAGCACTTCAGTAGTGTTGACGGATTCTCGGAGAGCATGATCCACTGCCACCACGGTTAGGTTGTAAAACTCTCCAGAGAGGGAGGGAGCTTCTAGGGATGCTTCAAATAGCCCGATCTCCGGGTTGTATCGTGCTGTGATGTTCTCGCCGCGCCAAGACACTTCTACTCGAATCCACTCCCAGCTTTCAATATCGGTGACGTTTATCAACACAGTGAATGATGAGTCAGGGGCAACATGATTTGGCTTAACCAGCTCGGGTTCCATGATTATTCCGGCAATTTGAGGTGGAGCGGTATCGTTCACGATGCGCAGCATTACGGTGCGCTGGACAGCGTTGCCAGCGCTATCACGGATTTCCACTGATGCATTGTAGATTCCAGGTGTTGAGAGGCTGATTTGGAGATGGGAGCCATAACCTACGGAGCTACCATTAATGAACCACTCCACACTACCCTCTGGCAGGTTGCCGTCTTCAAGATCTACTGCGGCGCACTGCAAGGTGAAGTCGGTATTGATGGGGATCCTTGAATCGTTGAATGGGTAGAGGATTTTGAGGAATGGGGGCTTGTCTGGAACTTGGAAGTAGCCATTGGATTTGTCGATTGCTGTGTAGAAGCCGTCTGAAGCTATGACTTGCACTAGGCACTGAGTGCCTCCAGGGTAGTTGGATGAATTCCATGAGAGGGAGGTCTTAGTGATGTTTATGGCTATTGGAACCCATGTTGCGCCTCCATTATACGAGTAGAGCACGGTGTAGCTGAGAGAGTCACCGTCGGGGTCGCTGGCAGTCCACTCTATTTCAAAGGTGCCATTGATAAATTCTCCTCCATTAGGCTGTAAGAGGGTTATGGAGGGCGGGTTCTCGGAGCAGGAGTACTCGCATAGGGTTATGTTGGAGGAGTCGCTGACAGCCACTAGGCGTATGCTCGCAGTTCCCTCAACATATTCAACTGCTTCAAGGAAGAAGGCTTTCTGAGGATAGTCATACGACTTGGATGGAGGATCTTGATAGCTTGCGAAGGGATCTCCTGATAGGAAGTGCCTCTGCAGTACAGAGCCGTTATCAGCCACCAGTTCCAGGGCAAAGGTTGAAGACACCTCGCTTGAAGCTCCTAGATCGGAGGAGCCCCGCTCCAAGAGCTGGCAGAAGGTGATGTTGGCAGAGTAGCGTTCTTCAATATCGTAGAACCACGGTCCATGATCACAGATCGCTCCTCCGACAAGGAGAATCTTCTCCGGGTCATAGCTGCTTGAAGTGGATAGAGCTTCAAGCAGAGTTTTGTAGCATGAAGGTTCAATCCAGTTATTAGGGCCACAGCCCATGAGACAGTAGAAGCAGTCGGCTTCAGTGAGGTAGAAGAGGTCGTTGGTGGACTGCCTATACATGGATACATCCTTAAGCAAGTGGCCTAGGCTTGAACCCCACCAAACGCTGTATTCATCGTCAAGCCCATAGTAGTGCCCCAGCTCATGGGCTACAGTCTCTGGATAGCGCTCAGACACTATTGGAGCATTTCTCCTAAGAGCGAAAGAAGCACCTTCAAAGCCGCTGCCGAAGATGTGCTCAGCAACTTTGTAGGGGAGGATTCCCACGAGAAAATCGTAGTGCTCTGCGCCGTAGTGGTTTAAGTAGTAGAGAGTTAAGGCAAGCATTGTTGAGATGCCGTTGCCTCCGCTGGATGAAATATCGGCGGCTGGCAGGATGATGTAGGAGACTTCACCAGGATTTACTGGAAAGACGTCCTTGAAGAAGGTCATAGCTTCAGAGGCGAACTCTCCTGGGCTACTGGGAGAACCACCATCCTTCCAGTTGGAGACTTGCAGTGGCATGAAGGCAATGGACTTCTTCTTGACAGGTACAGCTTCTATCTTGAACACTTTCGGAGGCTCAGAACTAGTGAATTGATCTACGGGAATCTTATTATCCCATTCAAGCGACTCCCATACCTTATCGTCTGGATCTAGAATGCAAACCACTATATGCTCTCCAGGGGAGAGGACAAGGTTCTTGAAGTTGATGGAGTTGCGGCACGTGCCGATCTCATGCTTGGTGTAGCTCTCCTTGACTACGGCGGATTGTATTGATTTAAGTTCGTCGTCAAGGTATAGGGCAGCCTGCACGTTTGAGGAGGAGATACCTTCAACGTCGACATGCAAGCGCAGTGCAAAGGGCTTTCCAGCCGCTATTTTGTCCACATACTCTCCACAGTAGCCGCTGATGTATTTGAAGAGGGTCACGGCTTGAACAACTTCGATGCATACTGCCTTGAAGTTTGGCAGGCAAATACCCTCTTCAAGCCATGGTTCATATTTCACATTGCCAGCTACCATGGCAACCTGGCCTGGGTCGCTGGAGTAAGTTGTCGGCCCGTCCTTGTAGCCCCACCAATTGTATGTTGCATCCACCTCCACCGAGCTATCCCAGTTTACTACACAGCGTTCACACTGACAGAAGCTGTTGTAGTGGATGGCAACTTTCTCTCCGTCAGCACAGTCATATACCATAATAGCTGGGTCCTCAATATATCCAGCGAAAATGTTGTTCTCGATGTTTGCGCCTCCTTCTTCAATCCATATACACCAAGAGGAGGATAAATACGGATTGTACCTGTTGATGGAGCCGAAGGTGTTTCCAGTGAAGGTTGGACAAGCACCTTGCCTAACTCTGAAGTAAACCGCTTCAAACAGATTGGACTCGAAGACAGCATCTCCATAGACGAAGATACAACATAGCGATTGCCCATCTTTACAGAGGAACTTATTTCCCTTTATTGTGGCTTCACAGAAGATGCTAGAGGTAACATAATGAGTAAAAACAATGGTATTCTCTTGAAATACTGGCTGACCACCGCTTAAGCCGAAGATGGAGTTCCCGCTCTTGATGTAAAACTTGTTGCTCTCTATTAGCGGCGTTCCACTATCTACAGAGACATAGGAATTGTTAAGTATACACGATGCCAGCTTCACATCGCCACTGCGGAGGGCGAAGTGAGAGGATGCTGCTGTGCACTGCTCAACTATGGAGGTTGTGGAGTCTTCTTTATCGCTGATTGAGATTTCCGAGTACTTGAAGAAGCAGTTTCTAGCAACTAGAGATTCTTGAGCTCTGAGCGAGGTGCGGACTACTTGTGAGTAGGACAGCTCAACAACGTTGGAGGTAACGATCAGCGCGTGGATTTCACAGCTCTCTGCATGGAGTTCATTTGCTGATAGAAGTCCTCCACTGTCATCTATGATCCAGCGGGAAAGGTTGGCTCCACCCTCCAAGCGGAGATCACCGTCAACTTTGAAGTCATAGACGGGATAGCTGCCAGAGCTGAGTGTGAGGTCACCCGGGTATGTTCCATAGAGGTAACGGGTGCTCGCAGTGACTGAACCCTCATCGATGACTGAGCCATCTTTTCTGAGAGCCTTAACCGTGTAGTTGTAATAGCGGTCAGGCAGAACACTGTCATCTACATACGAGGTAGTTTCAGCGTCGTTTATCTCCGCAATTTCAGTGCCATTCCGGTATATGACATACTTTTCAATGCTACCGAGTGAAACCGGGAAAAGCCATGAAATCTTGACTTCATCCTTCAACTGGTAATCCACACGAACCTTCGAGTATTGCGCAACAACTACACTAGATAGAGAACCAGCAACCACCATGGAAATTAAGACAGCTAAGCATAACATAGTGATGTTGATTCCCTTCTGCAAAACTAACCCCTCCACGGAGTTTGAGGAGAAAAGGAGAAGGCTGCAGGCAGAGAAACTTACTCTACCTACTCGCCCTCACCTTAACTCCTCAACTCAATTTGGTGTAGAAAAAGAGGAAATATAAAAGAAATATGGCTGTTTCAAGAGCATCCCTCAAGTATCTTGTAGAAGTTTGCATCACATTAGTGAGGTATAAAGCTTCAACAGGCACTTCGATAATCTTCTAGTGACAAGGAAGCTTGAAGAGCGAGCAGTTAGAGGGTGCGTGCGGTAAACCAGTGCCAAGTTCTTGTTAACCCTTCTTCGAGCGGGACTTCAGGAGTCCATGAGAGCTGTGTCTTTGCCTTGGTGATGTTGGCTACGCTTCGTCTTATGTCTCCGGGGCGCGGCTCCTCGTAGATGGGGGTTAGAGTGATCCCGGTTACCTCGTAGAGGAGCTGTAGAAGTTCGTTGATGCTGGTTTCCTTTCCAGTTCCTATGTTGAAGGCTTCGCCAGCTACTCCCTTGGCTTCTAGGGCTTTGATGATGGCGGATACGACGTCGTCCACGTAGATGAAGTCTCTTGTCTGGTTGCCGTCGCCGTAGATGATGGGTGGCTGCCTTGTGGAGAGCTTCTCCATGAAGCTGTAGATCACTCCAGCGTAGGGTCCGCTCCGCATGCCGGGTCCATAGACGTTGAAGACCCTTAGGATCACCGTCTCCAAGCCGTAGCTCTTGTAGAAGGCTTGGCAGTAGAGCTCGCCAGCTGCCTTGCTGGCTCCATAGGGTGAGAGAGGGCGTAGAGGGCAGTTCTCGGTGGTTGGCAGCTCTAGGGGGTCTCCGTAGACGGCTGTGGTGGAGGTGTAGACCACCCGCTTCACGTTTGCTTCGAGGCTTGCTTTCAAGATGTTTAGGGTGCCGAAGGCGTTGACTTCATGGTAGAGGTGCGGGTCTTCCACGCTTTCAGCGACGCTTACCCTTGCAGCTAGGTGTGCCACTAGCTCCATATCTCTTAGGGAAGCCTTGAGCTCCTCGAGGTTACGCACATCACCTCTAGCGAAGCAGCAACCACGGGGGAGTTCCTCTACGCTTCCAGCTGAGAGGTTGTCGAAGACTATAACTGAGAAATCCATGCTGCGGAGCTGGTCAACAAGCCTTCTCCCTATGAAGCCTAGGCCACCAGTGACTAAGACCGTGGACACTCTAGCTCACTTCCAGCTTAGAGAGGTGAGGAGTAGGGAGCATGATGTTGGAGAAGTTCAGCCTTATTAGCCTTGCCTCACAGGGAGCTACTCCACCTTTATGCGATACCACTTGCCCTCCCCACGGCGATCTCTATCTTCATCGACCTCCCTTATGGAGGGGCGTTTCTCTGAAGTTGCCTCTCCCTCGTCTACGAAGCGGATCATCTTCTTATCCCTGAGCCCCTCTATGCGGGCGCCGGGGTAGCGTTCCTCTATTTCTCTACGAAGAGCATCTTCATCTACTTCGCCATAGGTCTCCACGTGAACCACTGGTATGCCGGAGTCATCGTAGGTGATGGTGATGGAGTAGCCCGATGAGCTCTCACCGATGGCGCCCTCCTTGAGCCTCTCAAACATCTCGTCAAGCTCGCCGAACACATCGTCAAAGATGTCGAATGGGGAGCGCCTACGCCTCCAGCTCATGGCTATGTATCCTCCTCTAAGCCAAGTGAGGTGTAGCATGCCGATGTGCATAAAGCTTTTCTCAGCCATCACTTTATCCCTTTAAGGGAGGGGATGGCGGGTGTCGGGAATCATCAGAGAGCTTCCCACAGCAGCTAGATTTGAGCGAGTTGGTGCTCACACCCACATCAGAGGGCTTGGGTTAGATGAGAAGGGCAGAGCTGCGAAAATCAAGGATGGAATGGTAGGGCAGGAGAGGGCTAGAGAAGCTGCAGGGCTTGTTGTGAAGATGATCAAGGAGGGCAAGCTGGCTGGGAGATTGATCATCCTAGCTGGCCCACCGGGTACTGGGAAGACGGCGATAGCTGTAGCTATTGCTAGGGAGCTGGGCTTGAATGTGCCCTTCATAGAGATGAGCGGCGCCGAGGTCTACAGCACGGAGAGAAAGAAGACGGAGATCTTGATGGAGGCCATGAGGAAGTGCATAGGCGTGGAGATCCATGAGATGAGGGAAATCTATGAAGGGGAGATCACTAAGTTGGAGCTGCGCACAGCGCCGCACCCCTACAACCCCTATCAGAGAGTGGTGGATAGCGCCAAGATCACCTTGAAGACCGCCGAGGAGGAGAGGACACTGGAGGTTGGAGAGGAGATAGCAGTTCAGCTGGTGCAGATGGGAGCTAGAGAAGGCACAGTCATCCAGATCGACGCCGAGACTGGCAGAGTCTCGGTGCTTGGGCTGAGCCAGGAGAGCAGCCTAGCCAGGCAGTATGAAGTGGACACCAAGGCTAAGGTGCCTAGACCACAGGGCAAGGTGAGGAAGGAGAAGGAGTTCGTTTATTATGCCACCTTAGCAGATCTGGACAAGCTCGCCGCCCGCCGAAGAGGTGGAGGACTACTCTTCTCCCTTCTCCTCGGAGCACCAGAGGAAAAGGAGCTTAGCCCAGAGATCAGGATGGAGGTTGACCGCCAAGTTAAGGAGATGGTAGATCAAGGTAAAGCCTTCCTGCATCCAGGCGTACTGTTCATCGACGACGCCCACCTCCTAGACTTGGAGTGCTTCAGCTTCATCAGCAGAGCCATCGAAAGCGAGCTAGCGCCCATCGTGATCCTAGCCACCAACAGAGGCTTCGCTAGAATTAGAGGCACAGATGTGGAGGCTCCTCTAGGCTTCCCGCCAGACCTCTTAGATAGAGCGATCATCATAGGCACCGAGACCTACGATGAGGAGAGCGTGCGGGAGATCTTGAAGATAAGGGCGGTGGAGGAGGACGTGGAGATCGGCGAGGAAGCCCTCAAGAAGCTGACCAAGATAGGAGCTGAGAGAAGCCTTCGCTACGCTGTTCAGCTGCTCAGCATAGCGGCAGAGCACGCCAAGAGCAGTGGCAGAAGCAAGATCACCTCAGAGGACGTCGATAGGGTGGACTACCTCTTCATGGATGTAAGCGAGGCTGTGCAGCACCTCAAGAAGTATGAGGAGCTGATGATGAAGCACTAGCCCCTCTTCTTTGCAGAAAGCTTCAAATCATCTCTCAACACTACACCTTGATCTAAAGCCTCCACGGCTAGAGGATCACCTCTCTTGATAAGCCTCTCAAACTCCTCAGGAGTTAGCGGCACAACCTCGGAGCCGGGAAGAATATCGAGAACTTTAAGCCGTTCGATGGGACTGCCCTTGAAGCTAGGAGAAATTACTAGGATATCGATGTCACTCCACAAGTTGAAGTCGCCTCTAGCGTAGGATCCAATCAAGATAACCGAAGCCTTGAAGGGGAGACCCCTAGCCCACTTAGAGACCTCCTCTAAAACGCGCTGTCTCAACTGCCTTCTCCTCTCAATGATCTCCATGAAGCCTCAACCCAAGAGACTATTTCTTCTGCACAGCAGATAGCCTCCTCGGCATCTTTCATCGTGTAGTAGTCTTCAGGAGAGCCCTCCGCCCAAGCGTTCGGATACCTCGTCGGGATATACAGCTTGTCTAGAGTTTTAGCTCTCTGAATCAAATCTTCTGAAGCATGCAAACTACTGGGAACCTTTGCCAGTAACCCAGATATGCTATGCCCGTGGGCGGGAAGCCCTAAGCCATAAAGCAGTGCTTTGACGGCAAATTCAGCAGCTTGCTGCGCCTTGAAGCAAGCCCAAGGCGCAGCAAGCTGCTGAATTTGCCGTCAAAGCACTGCTTTATGGCTTAGGGC
>JAGHCH010000012.1 GCA_021160575.1 Thermoproteota archaeon
CACCTCCAAGCCCAAGGCAAAGGTCCCCATCAAGGCCACAGTGAAGTAAAGCGCTGAGGTGATGTCCATCAAATTGAAGCTGCGCTTAACAGCTTGAGAAACCACAAGAAGCAGTGAAATAGCAAACGCTACAGCAACTCCCCATGCACTTCCCCGGCCGCACAGCGCCCAATAAGCAATCCATGGGGTAAATGAAACAGCAATATATAGCATTCCGGGAATCTTCCTTTTACTATCCATAAATATCCATCCAAGGCTTCTCGGATAGACGTCAAAAATTGATTATATTTATATTTAATGCTCTTTCACATTAAGGTAAAACCGTGTATGAAAATCTATAATCAACTACAAAAACAGTCTCAAGGAAGTCTTCTACAAAGTGCTTGGAAAGCTTACTTCATTATTGCCAGCCCCTTGAACACCACTAGGTAGGGGTCCAGTCCTCCCCTACTTCGAAATTCCTCCAGCTATTCATTAACCGTAGTGTAGTCGCTAAAGGTGAAGGTACTCCTCTAGCTGCTCACGGCCAGGATAGGTGATGGTTCTCTCTGCAGCAGCCTTAATCCGTGGAGCATCTGGAGGCTTTTATCACGTAGATCCTGTCTTCCGCGTAGATGTTGTCCGTTAGAATGGCTATCTTTCCATAGCGGTTGATAAGCTCCATTGCATCCTTTCCGCCAACACTAACCACTTTTCCACATCCACGCAAGTTTATACAAGTTCATAGTCTAACTGCCCTATTTTAGTGTGAAGCTCTTCGCTGATCCCTCTAAGCTATAGAGAGAAGCCAAAGGCTCTTGCAAATCGCTCAAACCTCTCATACTCCATAAGGAACCGATAGCCCTTCTCGGTCAGCACGTAGTAGGTCACTCCCTCCTCCTGCTCTTCTCTCAGAAGCTCCTTCTTCACAAGTTCAGCTAGGTAGCGCTGCATTCTCTCATAGGAGAGGTTGGCTCCGTAAAGGATCTTGGTGGGTCTAGCTCTTCCATCTGCTCCTCTCACCACCTTCAGGATGTCGACGTAGATTTTAATGGCACTCCTAGGCTTGCGGCTCATCTACTCCGCCTCGCCTCCAACACCACAGCCAAGAACAGCGCAAACCCCGCTAGCTGAGCTGCATGCCCCAAGAGGTAGGCTGGAATGAACAGCGAGGACGCCATAAACGAGAGGTGGCTCACCGCAAGCAGCGAAAAGCCAGCCACCACAAATCTGCTCTCACCAATCTTCACTCTACTCACTGCCTGTAATGTAACGTAGAGGGAGAGCCCCACCAGGAGGAGTTCTAGTCCGGGATTGTACCAACCCAAAGCTAGAGCTGCTGGAAGGATCTCAGGCTTCCACCGTGTATAGAGTGCAGCTAAAACGATGAAGGCTGCTATTTCAGCAGCGTACATGAAGAGCTCCCCAGCTGCGAGGACGGCATACGGTGAAGCACCTTTCTTCATCATCAATGCGCCGTATACGCTGGCGATTCCATCAACAGCCAGCCCAACTCCCATGAGGAGGAAGCTGATGTTCAAGTAAAGGAAGAGCTTCTCTCCGGTCAGCCGATAGCCTCTACCAGCATAGAAGCCCACTAGAAGGGCTATTACGCCGCTGAGCATCTCCATGGCGATATCCAAGCCAAAAACCAGCAGCGCCTTCAACGATCATCATCCATCAAAACTCCGCCCCTTCTCTTTTTAAAGTTTATGAACCCAGAATCTAGACGCCCCGTGCCTCACCTTTAAACAGCTCCACATCAGCTATCGTTAATGGAGGGTTCGAGATGAACACCCGACAAAGGATGCTCCTCGCCTCGCTTGCACTCCTCCTAGCAGTGGCTAGCATAGCCATCTACACTGCCTCAGCCCAAGAAGCAGCTAAGCCATCATTCACCTTCTCCTCCATCAAAGCCGTGGCAGTCAAACACCTCAACGGCACCTCTACAAAGCTTCCAGCACAGCTAAACCTCACCTTCATAGTTACTGATAGATTCCGCTCCATAATCACATTCACCGTGCAAGGCATTCTAGACATCAACGGCACCACCTATCAAGTCACAAGCGGCTGGGGCATTGCCCACTTAAAGGCTAAGCACCTTCTCATAGAGCTTTACGCCAGCTCCGGTGGAGAGGAGCTTCACATGCTGGCTCGAGGCAAAGCCATAGCTGGAGGAGGTGAACCTTACCTCATACTGAGAGGCGCAGCGAAGGCTGAAGGCTATTGGTACTCTATCTTCGCCATTCTCCGGAGAACCTAGCCCTCCCCTCTTTTTTATATGAACACGCAGTTCTTAAAACATAAAATAACTAACTAAGGCTAGGTGTTTCACAGCGTTTTCTAAAGCTTATGCAAGAAAAATTGAGAACTGCGCTAAATCGCTTGGAGCAGTTCTAGCGGGGTTCGCAGATCTTAGCTTAATAAGAGAAGGCTGGCTTCCAAGGTTTCCAGAAAAGCTCTTTGAGATGTTTCCCTACGGAGTTTCCATCGCGGTTAAGCTCCCCGACCCTGTAATAGACATGATTACCCCTGAAAGTCCAGGGCCCCTCTATGGCCATTCTATAGAACAGCTAATGCACTGCTCGACGACATTGCTATGGCTGTCGCCAGTGTAATTGAGGCTGAGGGCTATCGAGCACTTCCTATCCCTGCTAACCTCATACTGACTGAGGAGAGGCTTTTGGGCAACCTTTTACACAAGGCTGTCGCTAGGGCTGCTGGGCTAGGCTGGATTGGGCGTAACTGCCTTCTCATAACTCCTCAATACGGTCCCAGAGTACGCTTCGCCACCGTACTCACCGACATGCCTCTACCTACGGGAGAACCCATGGAAACCAGTGCGGAGACTGCTAGGAGTGCGTTGAAGCCTGTCCCACTAGTGCTCTCAAGAGACTTAACTTCAAAGACATCCCGCCATCCAGAGAACACCTACTTGATCCTCATGCATGCCGGGAAATGCTGAAGGATATGAAAGCAGATCCTCTGATAAATGCCTTCATCTGTGGCATATGCGTCAAGGTGTGCCCTTGGGGGAAGAAAGAGAAGCCGAAAGAATTGAAGTAAGCTTTTTAGCAAGTTAAATGAAGGGCCGCCGCCACCCTCCTCCCACTTTTGCATAGCTCATTGTATTTTTCACAAGCCTCAGCGGTTGGAGCTTCAATGAGCTCTACGCCCATTACTCTCAACTTTTCCCTCACTTCGTCCAGCACCTTCACTAGCCCATGATACCCTGTCCCCACCACCAGTACCTCTGGAGGATCTTTCAACACCTCTTTGAGATCCTCTAGGCAAATGGCGTGCCCCTCTCTGCGCCACCACCCTGGATAGACCTCGCCAGTGGAGTAGAAGATGAGATCCATGTCATACTTCCTTCCTCCCACCTTTATCCTGCCGAAGTCGTAGCTCTCCACCAGTAGCACGATCCCCCCTCCTTCACGGAATGACATACACCGATTTCAGCTTGGTATAGAACTCGAGGGCTGCATCTCCCTGCTCCTTGAAAGTCATCGAGCTAGACTTCTTGAAGCCTCCGAAGGGCACCTGCAACTCAATCCCTACGGTCATGTCGTTGATCTTCACCACTCCTGCCTCAACTCTACTGGCAAACTCCAAAGCCTTGGCGAGGCTTGAAGTGCAGATCCCCGCGCAGAGCCCATACTCAACCGAGTTAGCCAGCTCAATTGCTTCGTCCAACCCCTTAAACTGCATCACACACGCCACCGGGCCAAAGATCTCCTCTTGAGCTATCCTCATGTCCTTGGTTACGTCAGTGAACACTGTAGGTGCCATGAAGTAGCCATAGTCGTAGTCCCCTCCCATCAGCTTCTCACCGCCACATACAAGCTTAGCCCCCTCCTGCTTGCCGATCTCAACGTACTTGAGATCCTTCTCCAGCTGCTGCTCGCTCGCAGCGGGGCCCATGTCCACCTCCCCTTTAAGCGGGTTGCCCACCCTGATTTTAGATGCTGCATCCACGAACTTCCTTAGAAAGACGTCGAACGCCTCCTCTTCAACCAGTATTCTGCTAGCGGCGGTACATGCCTGTCCAGTTAAGCCGAAAGCGCTCTTAGCAGCTAGTGTCACTGCTCTATCTAGATCAGCATCCGCCATCACCACGAAGGGGTTCTTGCCTCCCATCTCCATCTGATAGCGGATCATCCTCCCCGTTTCAGCCAGCCTCTTGTAGATCTCGCTTCCCACCTCATGGGAGCCAGTGAAGGAGATGGCATCCAATCTGCTGGCTACAAGGCTTCTACCAACTTCTGCTCCGCCATGCACGAGGTTGAGAACACCCTTGGGCAACCCCGCTCTCTCAAGGGCTTCAACCATTTTCTGAGCAATCATCGGTGTGAGGGAGGAAGGCTTAAAGACTACGGTGTTGCCGCATACAAGGGCTGGCGTGATCTTCCAAGCTGGTATTGCTATGGGGAAGTTCCAAGGCGTGATCACTCCAACAACGCCCAAGGGCTCTCTACACGTGTAGATGAACACTCCTCTCCTCATGGAGGGAATGGTCTCCCCCTTGAGGCGGTGCCCCGCACCAGCAAAGAACTTGAAGATCTCCACAGTCCTTAAAACTTCGATTCTACTCTCTGCAAGCGTCTTCCCCTCCTCCCTACTAAGCAGCTTCACAAGCTCCTCCACCTGCTCCTCCAAGAAGAGCGCTGCTCTCAGCAGAATTCGCCCTCTCTCCGAGGGAGGTGTTGCCGCCCATCCATTGAAGGCCTCTCTAGCAGCGTCAACAGCCTCTCCAACATCTTCTTCGCTTGAATCCGGGAAGAAGCCGAGCACATCTCTAGTGTCTGCAGGGTTCACATCCTTAAACCATCTCTCCTCTACGGACGGCCTCCACTCTCCCGCTATAAAGTTCTTGAAGTAGCTCAAGCGACCACTCCTCCCCCATAGTTCTATAATGCACTAATTTTTCCTGCAGGAAATATATAAGAAGAGGAGGGGGATGGCGGAGGACGTTACTTCTCCATTGCCTCCTCCGCTATCCTCTTGAACTCCTCAACAGCCTTCTTCACTTCATCGACGGAGGCTTCATCCTCTAGAGTGGAGAGATCGCCGATCTCACTCTCCGTCACAATGGCTTTGATCACCCTCCTCATGATCTTGCCACTCCTCGTCTTAGGCAGCTTTGAGACGAAGAGGATCAGCCCTGGAACCGCTATGCTGCCAATGGTTTTCCTAATGTAGTCTTCAATGTCCTTCCTCAGCTTTTCTGAAGGGGTGAAGCCATCCCTCAGTACGATAAAGGCTACCGCCTCCTCGCCCTTCACAGGATGAGGTCTACCGATAACCGCTGCCTCAGCCACTGCTGAATGCTTTACCAAAGCGCTCTCCAGCTCCATAGTCCCAATCCTATGCCCGGAGATCTTCAATACCTCATCAGCTCTGCCCAAAATCCAAAAGTAGCCATCCTCATCCTTCAACGCATAATCGCCAGTAAAGTACCAGCCAACAAATCTAGACCAATAGGTCTGCTTATAGCGTTCCGGATCTCTATGCAAGGTCATCAGCATTGAAGGCCAAGGTCTTCGAATAACCAAGTACCCCCTCTGCTTTGGAGGAGCTGGCTTGCCATCCTCCAGCACCACTTCCGCATCCACTCCTGGCAAGGGAAGGGTGACAGAACCCGGCTTCAATGGCACCAAGCTAATTCCCGGAGCTGGGGAGATCATGTGCGCCCCGGTCTCAGTCTGCCACCAAGTATCAACAATTGGGCAGCGCTCCCTCCCCACAGCTCTATAGTACCACATCCAAGCCTCTGGATTCAAGGGCTCCCCGACGGTGCCTAAGATCCTCAAGGTACACAAATCGTGCCTAGCCACCCATCCATCCCCATACTTCATCAACATCCTAATCGCCGTAGGAGCAGTGTAAAAGATGGTCACCCCATACTTCTCGACAATACTCCACCAACGGTCAGGCTTAGGATAGTCTGGCGCCCCCTCATACATCACCACAGCCGCACCGTGGAGTAGAGGCCCATAGACGATGTAGCTGTGACCAGTAATCCAGCCTATGTCGGCGGTGCACCAGTACACGTCTTCATCCCTTATGTCGAAGACCCACTTCATCGTCGCATACACGCCTACAAGGTAGCCCCCCGTGCTATGCACTACGCCTTTAGGCTTCCCTGTGGTGCCAGAGGTATAGAGGATGAACAGCGGATGAGTAGACTCCACTGGCGTTGGCTCAACGTAGTTTTCAGCGCCCTCCACTACTTCATGCCACCAGAAATCCCTTCCAGCCTGCATGGGAGTATCGCGCTTTCCGATCCTCCCAACAACTATGACATACTCCACGGATGGACACTTCGCCAAGGCTTCATCAGCTATAGCCTTAAGGCAGATCTCCCTCCCACGCCTATAGAAGCCATCCGCAGTGATCAGCACTCTAGCTTCGGAGTCGTTGATCCTTTCTGCAAGCCCTCCGGGACCAAACCCGGAGAAGATCACTGTGTGCACCGCGCCAATCCTAGCGGCGGCCAGCATGGCAACCACAGCTTCAGGGATCATCGGCATGTAGATGGCCACTACATCCCCCTTCTCAATGCCAAGCTTCTTCAAAGCTGAAGCAAACCTGTTCACTTCACGGTAAAGCTGGTAGTACGTTAGAGTTCTAGAATCTCCGGGCTCCCCCTCCCAGATCAAGGCAACCTTATTCCTACGCCAAGTCTTAATGTGCCTGTCAAGAGCATTAAAGGAGGCGTTAATCAAGCCTCCAACAAACCACCTAGCAAAAGGCGGCTTCCACTCCAAAACCCTTTCCCAACTTTTAAACCAGTGCAGCTGCCCAGCAACCTCACTCCAGAACCCCTCAGGATCTCTTAGAGAGCGCTCGCGCATCTCCTCAAGCTCACGAATGGGTACCAGCCTCTCCTGCGTGGGAAGCACCTCAGCCAATCCCACTAATATTCACCTCTTGAAAGCGCAGAAGGTGAAACTCACAAGTCGCTGTTGCAGTATATAAGCTTTGTCATGATTGATAATTACAATTATAGATAATTATCCTTTAACACCAGATTTCCGCACGATAAGAAGATATGAAGCCTCCTTTAGTAATACTATAATGGCGAACAAATAATACTTATAAGGCTTCTCAATGAATATGTACGTAGAGGGTTCTCCCTCCTTCCCCCTAGAAGAGATAAGCTTAAAAGTGTTAGCTGAAATTGCTGCTTCCATGCTGTGAAGAGCAAACTGAGCTCTGAGGGAAACCGATGATGTCTATTCAGCCGCCGGAGCAGCTCTTCTCACTTCTCTACTCCCTCTCCACTGGCTCCACAGCAACATGCTTCCACTGAACTGCAATGCCACGGCTCAGTGCCCTCTCCATCTTCTCTTGAAGAGTCGCTCTTGTAACCACTGTCTTAACCACAAGCTTGCCTTCAAGATTGAAGGTGCAGAGAAGCACGTAGTTCTTGGTCCACACTAAAACCCTCGTAGTATCCGCCTTGAACTTCCCCTGTTTCACGACGTTTCTGAATACATCCAAAATCTCCTCCATCTTCCTCTCAGCCAGCTTAGGCTGTCTCTCCACGATTCTTTGTAGCGCATGCTTGGTAACTTGCACTATCAGAACGCCGTCTCTAGCTGCTCTGCGAAGCTGCTGGCGGCAGTCCACATAGTCACAGCATTCCTCACTCAGAGTTCCTCCCCTCGGAGGGAGGTTCAGGGAAGTCCCTTGAAGGAGAGGGCTTCACTATCTTCACTGGTCCCGCTCTGAAGATCATATCGGTAACAGCACTTAAAGCGCACAAGGTTCCCCGTCTAAATCCCAGCAGCTTGCCATCCTCGTAGACTTCCACCTCCACATAGCTATTGTAGCTGAGTAGTGCCTTATACCCGAGCTCCGATAGCCTTTTCAGCACCACATTGCCCACAGCTCCAATAGACTTGCCCAGCCAGAGATGCTTTAATGCGCACTGATCACAGTAAGCCTTCAAAATCCTCGCCACCCTAGAGCTAGCCAAGCCCGCCGCGATCTCAGCCCTCACCACAGCGTAGGCGGTGCAGCAGCCTATATTGCTCCCAAGAACTCTGCCCCCGGAATCCTTGATGGAAGCCTCAACTCTCCCCTTTTTCCACCTGAACTCGCTGACCAATCCTCTCTCAGCCTTCACCTTCCCCGTGTTAATTTCGCCGGAGAGCCTCTCCCTCACATAGCTTCTCAACTCAGAGCTGCGGGCAGCCGCAATAACCGCTGCGCAAGCTGGGCAGAAAACCCCCACCGCCTCGCTGATCAAACCTCCCTCAGAGTCATAGTAGGCAACCCTAACGCCCAGTCCACTCCTCTCCACTTCAACCCTCCCACCCTCCATAAGCACCTTAGCGGTAGCAGCTGCCGCTGGGCGAACGATTCTTCCGTAGCCGAAGATCTCCTTAACCTTCTCCATGTCCTCCCGTGAAGTGAGGCTTTCCTTCAGCCTCCTACTCCAAGGATCCGGGATAAAACTAGCATCCAGTAGTGCTGCGAGAGCAGCTGGAGACCAAGTTATATCTAAGCCTCTGCCTATTACCTCTCCGCTAGAGGACACTAGTTCACAGACGGTGCCCTCTGGCACCTCCACCGACTTAACATGGAATCCCAGCTCGCTAGCCACAGCCAAGGCTTGATGGTAGATCCCGCAGACTCCCTCCGAGAAGCGGATCAGCTCTCGAAGTCTCTTGTGCGCTCTTCAGCAGCCTTCATTGCCTCAAGCCCTCACATCTTATGGAGGCTTCACCCCATAAAACTCTACAACATTATCCACGCAGATCCTCCACAAGTACTCCTCATTCACCTCTACCTCGCCTGCAGCCCCTGCAATCTCCTCTGGGATTCTGAAGGGCTCCACTACAGCTCCCGGCCTTTTAGGATCGTCTAGAAAATCGCTTTCCACCATGTAGTGTGGAGGCTGCTTAAAGGCAAGCTTCAAATCGTCTCTCCGAGCCGGGACAGTCACCCAAAGCCCCTCCTTAAGGCATCCCTTGAGGGTGTCTCCTCTAGCATGATGAACTGCCACCATCCTCCTCTGCAAGGCGCTCTTCAATCTCTGCGAAACATCTCTCGCCGTGGCTTCTCCAGCTTGCTCGAGGTGAAGATGCGCCAACAAGCCATAATCCCTAGCGAGTTCGAGGGCGCGATCCAAGATGAGGTTGCAAATGGTGACGCTTTCAGCTCGACACTGGTAGTGAGGGCGCCCCACCTCTCCTAACCCGGTGAAGCCGTACCTCAAGCAAAGCCTAGCCACAGCTTCAACCAGCTCAATGCCCCTCCTGTACGCCTCCTCAACACCCATCTGAGCAACCATCCGATCAACTTCAGCCGGGTGAATGCCGAGGAACCCTGCCGCCTCTAAGCCAGCTCTACGAACAGCCTCAACTTCACGAGCAAGCAGCGCCGCCACCTGCTCATAACCCTCCACAGCGAAAGGCTTGAAGCCATAATGGCTGGGGGAGAGCGCCACCAACGCGATAAACCATCCTCCTACCTTCCTAAACTTAGCTGCAACTCTCTCTGCGCCAAGCCCATTAACCGGGTTCACATGACAGTGGGCATCGGCATACCGCAGCTCCACTAGCCTCACCTCAAAAGGCATGCTTCGCACATGAAGCAGCAAGCCACAAACTTATACCTCCCTCTGTATTCACCATCTTTTCATGGGGGGAGGAGCTGACCGCGTGATGAAGGGGTCACGAAGGAGCGAGCGATGACCCTTCCATCCCCCTTTCCGCGCGAAGGGCGATGAAGAGGCCTGCATCGAGGGACTGGCTAGATGACCTCGAAGCGTGGCGGGCTACTCTGAGCCCATCTTCCCCAGCGGACTAAAGCTCCACGAACACCTCTCCACCTCTGACTTCAACTCTATATGTCTTCAAGGACTTCTCAGCCGGACCCTCCAACACTCTGCCATTCTCTAAGCTGAACACAGCTCCATGGCAGCTACACATAATCCTCTTTCCGCTCCAAACTTGCCCATAGTAGGAGAGCCTACACCCCGCATGAGGACACCTATTGTCAACTGCATAAAAGCCGTCTTCAAGCCGCACTAGGAGAACTTCTCTTCCTTCAACTTTAAACCTCTTCTTCCCTCCAACAGGAATTTCATTGACCTCGCAAAGCCTCACCCAAGGCACGGTTCTTCCCTCCAATTAGACATCACTATGCACTAGGCTTCTCGAAATTGCACTTTAGCTTAATTATTAATGCTTATAAGTCTCCCATAAAAACAAACTAATTTTGGAATTGAACGCTGTCTCTTGAGCGTGGTTTTCTTTGAGAAGGAAAGCCGTCTCCGAGATTCTAGGCGCCATACTGATAATAGTAGTAGCGGTGATCGCAAGCGTGGTCTTCTACAATTACATCATGGGTATAGTAGCTCAGCCTCCAGACGCCGAAGCAGAACGCTCCATCATAGTGATAGAAGCCTTAAAGCAAGAGAATCAAGAGCTCATAGCGTATCTACGCAATGTAGGCAACATCCCCGTCACCATCAGCTCCGCCTATCTGGTGGATCACTCCAGTAAAACCGTTGTGAAGAGCTATCTCTCCCTCTCCGTGAGCATCGAGCCTAAGGAGCTCAAGCAGATAAATCTAGATATCACCGGGGTGTCTCCTGGGCTATACATAGTCAAGTTCGTAACTTCAGCGGGGGGCTCCGTCTCTCTGCTGGTATACCTCTCCTAGCGGCGATGGCGTTATCAACGCTTCAATGCTATATGTAGCGGTGGCAAGGGGTTTCAAGACTTGAAGCTCCAACGCTGCCCCAAAACCTACCTCTACGACACCCATCGTTCCCAAAACCCGGAGGAAACCCTCCGCCGCGTTAGAGAAGTAGCCAAACACATAGGCGTGTCCAAAGTGGTGGACATCACCCACCTCGATAGGGTGGGAATCCCCGTAGTCTCCTGCCACCGACCAGCAGCAGCCAAAGGCGCAGTCACCATTCACACCGGAAAGGGCGCCACTAAAACACAAGCAGAAGTCTCAGCTCTCATGGAAGCCATTGAGAGGTACTCTGCCGAATTCCACGAAGAAGACAAGGGGAAGATCGTCAAAGGCTCCTACAGCCAGCTCAAGAGCAAGCTAAACCTCCTCAACCCAGAGGAACTCATCCTCCCCGCTGGATTGAAGTGGGATCCCGACGTAGTTCTCCGCTGGGTTAAAGGATGGGACCTCCTCAACGATGAGGAGATCCACGTCCCAGTGAGCGCCGTCTACCACCCCTATACCCCTGAAGACGACCTACACCTCTTCAAAACCACCACCAATGGATTAGCCTCCGGCAACACCCTTGAAGAGGCGGTCTTCCACGGGCTCATGGAGGTCATCGAGAGAGATGCTTGGTCCACTGTGGAAGCACTGCGAGAAACATGCCCAGACCTCCACATAGACCACTGCCAAGCACCTCTTCCCCGCCAACTCCTCGAGAAATTCGAGAGAGCTGGAATCAAAATCACCCTCAAAGCCCTCCCCACCGAGGTAGGCATCCCCGTAGTAGGCGCCATAGCTGACGACCAGCTCTCCAAGGATCCAGCTCTCCTAGTCATGGGCTTCGGAGCCCACCTCAACCCCGAAATAGCAGTTATCAGAGCTCTCACAGAAGTTGCCCAAAGCCGACTCACCCAGATCTACGGCGCCAGAGAGGACACCAAAAGAGCGGAGTTCCTCCACCTTCTAGGCTACGAAAGAGTGAAGCGCCTCAACAAGCACTGGTTCTCTTCAAGCGGAGAAGGCGTAGACATCAGCCAGCTTCCCCGCCTCGACACCCCAGACATCCTAGACGACATCCACGTAACCTTGCAGAAACTGCGGAAAGCTGGCATCTCCAAAGCAATAGCCGTGAACCTCACACGAGAAGAGACTGGGATCTCCACGGTGAGGATCATTATCCCCGGAATGGAAGTTTACGGACTCGACAGCACGAGGATAGGTGCAAAAATTCAAAGCAAACTGGCAGACAGACCCTCCATACCTAGAGCGCCGCTGAAGTAGCCCCATCCACCGAGCGGCGAATCCAAGAGATCCCTTCAGCCGCATTCCCAGCTCAGCGTAAGCATGCTACAGTATCCCGCACCTCCACCCTTCCTCTGCAAGCCGTTCAAACCCGTAGATTACAGCCAGCCAGACGGCGGGTTCCCTGGTAGCTAGAGGAATCTTTACCATCAGCTCTCTGCCGTGGCAAAGCAATTATATAGGTGGTAGCCCGCGTTTAATCCAAAAACTCCTCTCTACTCGCAGCTTGGTTGGTGGGAACTCTGCAATTAAAAGGTGACTGGCTTCTTCTAGCTATGCTCATCGGCTTAGCGGCTGTCTCCCTCTCTCTAAACACAGCCGCCGCCGACCAGCCAGTCAACATCACATGCAATGAAGACTTCCAAGCCCAAGGCTTCCCCGGAAGCGGAACACCCAGCGACCCCCTACGTCATAGAGGGCTTAACCATAACTGGAGCCGATGTGGCAATAAACATCGAGAATACCACCGTCTACGTGGTCATAAGAAACTGCAACTTAACAAGCAACGCCTACGCTTTATACCTCTATAATGTCTCAAACATCCGAGTTGAAGACTGCACCTTCGCCAATAACGACAACGGCATCTACTGCCCCACCAGCTGCCCCCACTTCAAGTTCATCGGCTGCCTCTTCACCGACAACGAGGATGGCGTCGACTACCGAGGAGACCACGCCATCTTCTTCAACTGCACCTTCCAGAACTCCTACCTACGCCTCCGATCCTCCCATGACATCTCCATCTGGTACAACGACTTTCTAGGCACAGACCTCCTCTGGGAGGAATACTCCTACAGCATCAACCTCACCTCCCCAACACCAGTCACCTACATCTACAGGGGCAATAGCTACACCAAGCAGATAGGCAACTACTGGAGCGACTACGTGGGCAGCGACTCCGACGGCGACGGCATAGGCGACTACAGCTACACCTCTCACCACGCCGTAGGCTTCACCGACCACTTCCCCCTCATAGAGCCAAAAGCCAACTACAGAGTCCTAGGACACCTAGAAAACTGCATCCTACACCTCCACCCCGGATGGAACCTCATCTCCATACCCGGCAGAGCCTACAAGTGGTACAACATCACCGAAGCAATGACAGCCTATCTCTGGAACCCCGCAACCAAGAACTACCAACCCCTACAGTTCACCGAGCTACCAGCTGGAAAGGGCTTCTGGATCTACACCCCCACACAAGCAAACATCACAATGCTCTACAACCCATCTGCAAAGCTCGAGCTAACCTTAGACAAGGGATGGAACCTCATAGGAACTCCCAATCTCCATGCAAAGATAATAGTGAAAACCGGAAAGCTCGTGAAGCCCTTCTTCACCTACAACCCAGCCAAGAAAACCTACACTCCAGTTAACACCCTACAGCCTGGAAAAGCCTACTGGATCTACGCCATCAAGACTACTGAGATTGCTGCTAAGCCAGCCTAACCTCCTTCCCTCTTTTTATGACCAGCGAAAACCATAGAATAAAGAGGTAGGGAGGAGTCTGCGTTTCTCCTCATGATCTATCTGTGCATAAATGTCCTGCTAGGTTGATTCAGAGAAGCTTTTAATAGTTTCAATGTTCGGTATAGCGACTTCCCCTTACGTCTCTTCAGATTTACAGCTCTATCCAGCTTGCACGTTAGTTCATTCCGAACGTCCCAGATATCCACAACTTTTCCAAAGGTGATGATTTTCAGACTTGCACTAGTCCGCTTCCGCCAACTCTTCTTGGAATTTTCGAGGGCTTTTCCGCCTCTCCGTGAACTCGCAAAAATATCCTAACGGATGCGCCACACAGTCTAATGCGCGGATACTTGGAGTTGATCTCCTTGAATGCAGGTTCCACTACGGCTTCCTTGAAAAGATCTTTCATGCATTTCAGTGCAGAAGAAGCCTCACCATACAGCATGACCCAGAAGTCTAGATCGCTTCTAGCAGTAGTCATCTGCTCCTAATAGCTCCCTCCCAGCACGATAAATGCCCTAAAGCCTCCAATACTCCTGGCGAGGTTGCAGGGTTTGCTATAAAAAAATTCTGCCCTGCCCATTGTTTTCCAAGTTCAGCAAAATCCCTTTGAATACTCCCTCTATGAAGTCATAATCCACAAGGCCCATGAGAATCCCGGTTTCAATCCTTCTTTTAGGCCTTCAGAATCTCAACATACTGGCACCATATATCTTTGACCATGAACCCTGATGCTTTACAGGATCATAAACTTACTAAACCTACATGGGTTCCGATAGTTCCGCTATCTTTGCAGTTCTTCGAGAAGTGTCTCCAGCGACTCGATCACCCTCCTTCTGTCATCTTCCGTGTACTTGGTAGTTCCGAAGATGCCTCTCCAGCTGTCTATGAAGGTCCTCCTTTTCACCACGGGAATTATGTTCCCTTCGAGTTTGGACTTGAAGACCTCTGGGTATGGCAGTATCCGCATTATCCGCTCGGATAAGCCCGATGGAAGACCTCGCTCCAGCACCAGCGAGGCTAGGTCGCGGACGTCAGATGGCCTGGCAGAGATCACCTTCATTATGAAGTAGTCGGCGTAGCTCGGGACAAGTACAGCAACCTCCTCGCCAGCAACGGGGATAGTGGCATGCGCACCCTCCATCATGGCATCATCTACCAGTATAACGTCCTTTACCCCCCTCCCCCTTATCTCGCCTTCCATGAAGTCCAAAGATACTTTAACACCGGCATTATCGTGCCTAACGAGCTTGACGCACCTCATGAACCCATAGCTGCTGCGTTTCTCCAAACGATCGACAGAAAAGCTCTCTGGGAGGAGGCCGCGTAGCCTATCTATGGCCCATCCTTCTTCTTTCTTGGTGGCGAAGTCACAGTCCCTCGTAAACCTCGCTAAGGGGATGAAGGCCCTTAGGGCGTAGCCCCCTATTAGAAGAAGTCTGGGGTCGCTAAATCCATTGGTCTTTTCAGATAGATACTTCAAGACCCTGAGTATTTCCTCTTCGCGGCGTCTCATCATGTCTATAGCCTTAGGCAAACTCCACCACCTTTTCGATAGCCTCGTCTATCAACTCTTTAACATCAACACGCTTTAAGTCAGTGGATCTGACCTCGAAAATTTGCTCTCCCATTTTCTCGTTCAATAAGTTACAGCCATACTTTACTGCCGTCCATACTCTAGTGTCAGTTCTGGATATACGCCTCCACCTCGCCATTCGCCTCAACTTCTCGAAGTCCACCTCATTCCTTCGAAAGTATAAGATTGCGAAGGCATCTGTGAAGGCCCACTCAGACATACAGCTTACTATGCACGACTCTGGGGCTTCGACGAACAAATCATCAATTCTTCTATACTCGTAAGGAATCTTGTCGTGGTACTCGACCTCGAAGTTCCAGCCCATTTGCTCCGCGAAATTCTCTAAAGCCCTCTTGTAGGATCGGTCTTCGACCGCCAATCGGTAGACGTCTCGGTGGATGAAGTCATAGTTCCATATGCTCGCAGCCGTTTGTTTGATCAAAACCTTAAACCTCCTATCCCTAGCTAAAAATTCCCAAGGATCCCTGTACTCTTCCAGTATTGCATACCAGCCCCAGCCGATGCGCCTCACCACGTCGCTCTTACTTAACCGGTGTAAGTACTCCTTGGCCCTAGGATGCACTTTCTCGATATCCCTAACCCTGAACAAGCTTCCCGACCAACTCCTAGCCAACGCTGCCCTGAAACTTTCCAAGTACATCTATGGTCACCTTTCAATGTAGAATGGCACGTTAAGCTATTTAAAGCTATGTCATCATTTCAATATAGAATGGCACACTGAATTTC
>JAGHCH010000067.1 GCA_021160575.1 Thermoproteota archaeon
CCATAGAGCTGGGTAATGTCCTCAAAAACCTTGATAATGAAGGGATACCGGTAGAGTACAGGAGTCTTCTTTGGAGAGCGGACAGGAGTTCCCAGAACTACAACTCTTTCTTGAAGCTCTTTGGAGAGAAGAGAAACTAGTTGGTCGTAGTCCCTTGATGGAACATAGCCGCGTAAAGCCATCCACATCCTGGATTCTTCAGCACTAGTTCTAACGGCTAGGATTCGCATGAGATCATTAACTGCGGCGCTTAGTGCTGAAATTTCCTCGCCGTGTTTCTCTCGAAGAGTATTAAGTATGCTTTTAGCCTCTTCCTCAGCCTTAGCTAGTCTTTCTAGCTTTCCCTCTATGTATCTGAAGGCTTCATCGGTCTTTGAGGGAAGCTCCTCTGGGATCTCCACTATTTTCGCCTCTACGCTTCGGAGCGCATTCACAACCTTCGGAGTGATAGTCTTCCTAGAGAATATCGCTAAGAGCATCAGCCCTTTCTCTATAGGGGTTTTTAAGATTTGAACTTCTTCAGCTAGGGATTGCTCGAGAAGTAGAAGATCCTTTTCTTTGACGATTGCTAGGGTTACGTCTAAGAGTTCTCTGAAGCCTCTCACATCGCCAACTTCAAGGTTAAGATCAGAGAGGTGCGCGAGAATGAATTTCAAAGACGTTAGCTGACTTTTCTTGGCGCTAACCTCCTTCAAAGTTTCAACAGCTTTGCGAGCTTCTTTTTCAAAATTCGTAAGTTTGAAATCAACTTTGTCGATGAGTTCCTGCCATGATGAAGCAGTCAAGATTAAAGACTCTGCATGCTGCCCAAGCTTCAGCATGGGTGAAGGAGGTTTGACATTCTCCATTAGGAAGCGAGCTTTCTCGGAAAGTCTCCTCGTCTTGTCAGCTAACAGCTTGACCTCTTCATCGCTTATGCTGGTTTCTGACGAGGATTTCACCATGTGAAAGTACTTAAAGCGGTTTAGAACACTCACTACCGAGTCGAAATCCCTTTTGAGGAACACTATCTCAACGCTATGGAGAGGCTCTGAGGTAAACAAGGGGGTTTAACCCCCCTAGATCTTTAACCAGAGCAGCAGGGCGACGATCAAACCATAAATGGCTATCGCCTCAGCTAATGTCACAATGATGAAAGCTCTGAAGAAGGTCTCGGGCTTCTCAGCTAACACACTGATAGCTGCGCTTCCACTACCAGCGATACCAATTCCTGCGCCTATACCTGCACCGCAGATAGCTATTCCTGCGCCGAGAGCTAGCATACCCGTGTCGATGGTAGCTCTTGGAGCCTCTGCTCCAGCAGGGCTAGGGGACATAGCGGCTAATGCAGAGGCTGTGGCTGCAGCGAATAGACCAGCGAATAGGGGAAGGAACAGAAATACATATAGTCTTCTCCTAGACATGGCTACTCGACTCCCTTTCACACCGAATAGGAAATAGTATGTTAAAATCACGCGACATCAACCATATAAAAAGTTCACGGTTAAATTAGTTAGGCATATCTCTTGATTTCTTTTTCTATATCTTCGAGTTTTTTCTCTAATGCTTTAATTTGGCTCTCAATAAAGCTTTCAAGCTCTTCAAGTATCTTTGCATAAAGTTCTTGAACAGCCATGTTCCCTACCTCCTCTGCCTCCTCTCCAACATGGCTTTAATCTTCTTAGCTCTTACAAACTCCTCCCTCTCTCTTTCCTCGAGGGTTAGCTCTATGGTTTTAATGAACTGCTCGTAGCGGGGGATTAGCAAGTATTCAAGGGCGTTGACTCTCTGCTGTGTTCTTCTCAGCTCGTCTAATATGCGGTATATGGAGGCTTCAAGCTCGGCCAGTCTGAAGAGAGCTTCGAGGGACTCTGAGAGCTTTTGAATGGCGGTGTCAAGATCGGAGGTGGTGTCCAGAAAGCCGTAGGGAAGCGGCGATGGCTTGAGCTGCATCTGGACGTAGGGTACGCGAACACCCATGAGGCTTCGCTGCTTTATGTTGAGATCCACCTCCACTATAGGGAATATGGAGGCACTCTCCATGGATAGGGAGCCCATAGCCATCTGAGCTCTAGCGTAGAAGATGTAGGCTTCTCGAAGATACTCGCTGAGAAGCCGCTGAGTCTTCCTAGTTTCAGCTGCTAGCTTTTCAAGCTGGATGAAGAGAACATCCCTCTTCTCTTCTAGGAGGTGGTGTGCCCTTCTGAAAAAGCTGAGGGTTCTCCGGTAGCGCAGGAGCGTCTGCTTCGATGGGGCCTCTCTAGAGGAGATCGCCCTTCACCTCTAAGATGCCTTTCCCTTGCGGTAGTACTGCTTGATGTACTTCTCCGAAACTCGAGTGAGCTCCGTCTCAGGGAGTATGGATAGGCAGTCCCATGCGATACTCAGGGTTTGCTCTATTGTGCGGTTTTCATCCGGTCTCTGGTTGATGAAGTAGTATTCGAAGTAGTCCGCGAACTCCAAGTACTTACGGTCGACATCGGTAAGCCCTTCTTCGCCTACGATAGCGGTGATCATGCGTACTTCTTGGGCGCGGGCATAGGCAGCGTAGAGCTGGTTGGAGACATCCGCATGGTCGCCCCTCGTTCTTCCTTCGCCTATGCCATCCTTCATGAGCCTTGAGAGGCTTGGTAGAGGGTTGAGCGGCGGGTAGATACCCTTTCTAAACAGCTCCCTGTCAAAGACGAGCTGCCCCTCAGTAATGTAACCCGTTAGGTCAGGGACTGGATGGGTGATATCGTCGTTAGGCATGGTGAGCACGGGCATCTGAGTAATGCTGCCCTTCTTGCCTCGAATTCTACCAGCTCTCTCGTAGATAGTGGCTAAATCGGTATAGAGATAGCCAGGGTAGCCTCTACGGCTTGGCACCTCTCCTTTAGCTGCGCTGATTTCTCTAAGAGCCTCAGCGTAGTTGGTCATGTCGGTCAAGATCACCAGCACGTGCATGTCTAGGTCAAAGGCAAGGTACTCCGCTAACGTTAGCGCTACTCTGGGCGTGACCAACCTCTCAATGGGGGGGTCGTCTGCAAGGTTGAGAAAGATGGCTGTTCTCTTGAGAGCCCCGGTTTCCTCGAAGGCTCTTCTAAAGAAGTGAGCTTCATCGTGCTTGATTCCCATGGCGGCGAAGATAACTGCGAATTCCTCTTCCTTACCAGGCACAGTGGCTTGCCTAGCAATTTGAGCTGCTAGAAGGTTATGTGGTAGACCGGAGCCAGAGAAAATAGGGAGCTTCTGCCCTCGTACAAGAGTGTTCATGCCATCTATAACTGAGACCCCAGTTTGGATGAACTCCTCGGGATAGTCTCTGGCGAAGGGGTTTATAGGGAGACCGTTGACATCCCGGTGATCCTCGGTGAAGGGCTCTGGTCCGCCGTCGATGGGTCTGCCAAGCCCATCGAAAACTCTGCCTAACATCTCAGTAGATACGGGAACTGAGAGAGGTTTGCCGAGGAACCTAACCCTCGTGGCTGAAGGAGAAAGCCCCTGAGTTCCCTCAAATACTTGCACTACTGCAAAGCCCCTTCCGACGTCTAAGACGCGCCCTCTTCTCTCCTCTCCCGCCGGAGTTATTACCTCAACTAGCTCATCAAAGCCTACATCTTCAACTCCTTCAACGAAGATCAGGGGACCTACTATTTCCTTTACTCCCTTATATTCTAGGGATAGGAGAGCCGTCATGCTCCAGCCTCCAAGGCTTGCACTTCTTGAAGAGCTCTATCGAAGAACTCCTTGAGCTGATCCAAGTTCTCATTAGGTATGGACTCCTTTGCCCTCATGATCTCAAAGATTACTGGTAGCTTCTTGATCTTGGTGAAGGGGACGCCGCGATCCATCGCCCTCTTGGCAGTGTAGTAGAAGTCGACTATGCCCTTGAGGAGGTAGAACTGCTTCTCTGGTGGAGTGTAGGTGTCGATGGGGTGGTAGGCGTTCTGCCTTAGGAAGCCCTCCCTCAGCATGCGCGCTACCTCGAGGACTAGCTTCTCGTGTTCTGGAAGGGCTTCGGGACCCACTAGTCTGACGATTTCTTTGAGTTCCTCCTCTCTTTGGAGGATCTTCATGGCTTCAACGCGGTACTTCTTCCATAAGCCTCCAGTTCTCTCGTTCCACCAGTTCTCTACCACGTCAATGTAGTCGGAGTAGCTGATGAGCCAGTTGATGGCTGGGTAGTGCCTCATGCTTGCCAAAGCAGTGTCTAAAGCCCAGAGGGCTCTGATGAAGCGCTTAGTGTGCATGGTGACTGGCTCTGTGAAGTCTCCTCCCGGTGGGGAGACGGCTCCCATGATGGTGACTGAGCCTATCTCTCCGCTCAGCGTCACTACTCTACCAGCTCTCTCATAGAATTCGCCTAGCCTTGAGGCAAGGTATGGCGGGAAGCCCTCTTCAGCAGGCATCTCCTCAAGTCGACCAGAAATCTCTCGGAGGGCTTCAGCCCATCTGCTGGTGGAGTCAGCCATTAGGGCGACATCGTAGCCCATGTCTCTGAAGTACTCTGCCATGGTTATTCCAGTGTAGATGCTGGCTTCCCTGGCTGATACCGGCATATTGCTTGTGTTAGCTACGAGCACTGTCCTCTCCATGAGTGGTCTGCCGGAGCGAGGATCCTTGAGCTTGGGGAAGCTGATGAGCACCTCTGTCATTTCATTGCCTCTCTCGCCGCAGCCAATGTAAATAACGATGTCAGCATCAGACCACGCCGCAAGCTGATGGAGAGTGACCGTCTTCCCTGTTCCAAAGCCGCCAGGTATAGCTGCACAGCCGCCTCTCGCAACTGGGAAAAAAGTGTCGATAACCCTTTGCCCGGTCAAGAGAGGCTCTGAGAGAGGCAGCCTCTCCTTGTAGGGTCTTGGAGCGCGGATGGGCCATCTATGGTAGAAGGGCAGCTCAACCGTCTTGCCTTCAGGGGTTTCAACTACTGCGCAGAGATCTTCAACTCTATACTCTCCTTCCTTGGCCACTTCGCGTAGAGTGCCTCTAATCGTAGGAGGCACAAGTATCTTGTGTTTGACCAGCGGGGTTTCCTCAACGTATCCTAAGACTTCGCCCCCACGAATCTTTTCGCCAGCCTTTCTTGAAGGGGTGAAGGGCCACTTCTTGTCTCTGGGCAGCGCGAAGATGTGAATTCCCCTACTGACGAAAGGACCCGCTTTCTCAAAGATAACACTTAATGGTCTTTGAATTCCGTCGAAGATGCTTCCTATAAGCCCGGGACCCAGCTCCACTGAGAGAGGCATTCCAGTGCCTTCCACGGGTTCTCCTGGTTTAACGCCAGAAGTGTTTTCATAAACTTGGATAGTGGCTATGTCCTCTTCCAGCTTGATGATCTCTCCAATTAGCCGTTCATATCCTACGTAGACTACCTCATACATCGAGGATTCACGCATGCCCTCAGCTTGAACTACGGGTCCACTAACCCGTATGATGCGCCCCACAGCGCTACACCTCCTCAAAGAGCATGGAGGCAACCTTTACTCGGAGAGATGGTTTCGCTCTCTCTAAGAGAACCTCAAGGGAGGCGTTGATTACATACCGCTCATCGGGGCTTGAGACTATTACTCCTCCCAAGAAGTTGCCAGCGTTTTCGGAGAGAACAAGTTCTTTGCCTAGGCTGCGGGAAAGCTTCTTCAGCTTCTCCTTGGTTGCGAGCTTTTTATCTGAGGAGTTAAGCGTGACGATGACTTTCTCGCTTGGGATAGCGGCTACAGCCTTTTCTAAGAGAGCCCAGAGGAAGTCATTTCGATATTCCTTAGACTTCACATAATCCTTCAACTTCTCCTTCACAGCCTTGAAAACGGCCTCTACGAGTTCTTCACGTAGCTTCAGCAGGCTGAGCTTAGAATCTATCTCCGCTTTGGAGACTACCTTCTTAGCCTCCGAGTCAGCTCTAGATTCATAGTCTAGGAGAATTTGCTCATAGCGTTGATTAGCGAGCTTCCAAGAATCCTCAAGCATCTTCCTAGCTCTGCTAGCTGCCTCCTCTAAGGTCCTCTCTATTTCGGCTCTAACCTCCTTGAGAATCTCTGAAGCCATAGCCACAAGTCCTTGAGTTGCTGTCACGCTCTAACCCCCACAATACTTCTCAGAAGTGCTGTGACATCTAGCTCGGGGTACTTCTCAGTCCCGTAAACCTCTACCACGAGGGGCTTAAAAGCGATAGTCGATTTAATAAGCTTAACCTCCTCCATGACTGAGGAGGCTAGAAGTCCATCCAGCACTATTACTCCGACATCTTCCCTCTTAACGCCCTCCTTGAGAGAGGAGAGGAGTTCCCTTGGAGAGTTAACTTCAACTACCTCTGCTCCTATGAACTTGAAGACGGAAACCACCTTGCTGGATCCTATGGCAAGTACCTTCACCTACTGCTCACCGCGAATTCCTTACTTGCAGAAGAAAGAGAATGGAAGTACTTAGCTATAACATTATGCTTCGTTTTTCTGCTGACCCCCTTCTTCTGCTAAGCGTTTTTCTATTTCTCGCCTCACTTCGTTAATTACATCTAATAGAGAGTCCGTCTCGTAGACAAATCGAACAATTAGCCCCAACTTCTTCAGAAACTCTATGTCCTCTTCACTGTAAACGGGCACTTTGATTAGAACGGGTTCATTATAGGGATTGCCTACTACGATGTCTCTAAAGGGGAAGTTTGCTACTCTTTCAACTATGAAGCCGCCAAGGTTTTGCGCGTGTTTTCCACGGAGGATGAATCTACACATCTTTATGCCCACCTCCTAGAGGATTAGAGCTAGTACTAGGGAGAAGGCGGCTAGAGCTGTGAAACCCATGGAGGCTGGGTAGAGCTGTCGGAAGGTAAGCACCGGGGAAAAGGCAGCTAGCACCGCCTTCAAGACTGGCAAGGGCAGTGTGAGAGCTAGATGCAAGGCTAGTAAGGCAGGCTTCGTTGGGTCAAGTGGAATTCCTAGGAAAAGGGTTACAAAGATGCTGGATAGAACGAAAGTGAAGATGTGGATGAGCATGTACATGTAGGTTCTATACTTGGCGGCGTACTCTAGGAATACTCCCTCGATGAGGTCAACCTTAGGTTTAACTATGTTAAAGGGCTTCTCATTGAGAAGCATCACGTAGCCAGCAAAGTAGACAATAGTGGCTATGAACCCTGGAACTGTGAGGAAAATGGGCTTGGAGGGGAGAGGGAGGATGCCCCCTAGGAAGAAGGCGGGATTTTGGATGGAGATCACGTCTGCTATGAAGGGACTCTTTGCAACTGCAAAGGGCACGGCTAGAGCAATATAGAGGGGAATGGAGCATATTGCAGCCATTTTTAGAGCTCTAAAAGCGGCTTGCTGCTCAAAGTACTCTCTCCTGAAACCTAGCTTTGTACCTCCCTTAGCTAAGTCGTGCCTGAGGAATGGTACTGAGAGGAGGGATTGGGAGACGGAGCCAGCTAACACATAAATGAGTTCCTCTAGCTTTAGCAGCCCGGCAATACCGAGGATGCTTGCAACTCCAAGAACCCCCCAGAAGGGAGGGAGTGTGATCAGCAAGGCGAAGATTACTATCACTACGCCGAGCGCTATTATGGATTCGTAGAAGCGAGGAATGGTGGCCCAAGGCTTGATTGGCCACTTGTAGGCGAACTTAAGCCATGACCAGAAGCCAGGGGTGAGAATGGGGGGTCCGATTCTCTGTTGAATTCTAGCTTGAACTTTTCTTTCAATACCGGGGATTACGGCTCCCATTGCTATGGCTAGTCCGGCTCCAATTAAGCAGACAACGACTGAGATTACTCCAGCTAGAAGATCCATCCCATCACCGCCTCCAGCCATACTTCTTTATGACTTCTATCATGCTGGTGAACTGTCTTCTTCTACCCGACTTCTCATCTATGATCTCAACTCTGTTGCAGCAAGCAAGGCAGGGATCGCAGCTGGCTATTGTTACTACGGCATCAGTAACATGGTCTCCTTTGGCAGCGAATTCCACAGAGTGTATTGAGGTGATGGTGGGGGTCCGTATTTTGTAATGGCGCAGTTTGCCGTAGTCATCGAGGCTGTAGGAGTGGTAGAGTTCGCCGCGGGGAGCTTCATTGTAGGAGTCGGTGAACTTCATCCTCTGGGGGCTCCAATCCCTGTTCACCACTGGCCCTTCAGGGAGGTCCTTGAGGGCTTGCCGCACGATCTTGATGCACTCGAAGATCTCGAGGGCTCTCGCAATAACTCTCGCCTTGTTGTCCCCTTCGTAGAGGATGACATAGTCGTAGGTGAAGGGCTTGTACTCAAACATTTCCATTCTCCAGTCCCACTCTACACCGGAGGCTCTGGCTGTAGGGCCTACGGCATGTAACCTTATGGCATCCTCTTTGCTAAGATAGCCAACTCCTGTTAGACGCCCCATCACAAGAGGATCTGCCACCACACGCCCCACGTAGTTCCTGAGTTTTCGCTCGCTCCTCTCAAGGGTTTCCAAAATCACTCTCTTCAAGCTATCTGAGATCTCACAGCGTGGTCTAACCCCTCCAATCACAGGCACTGCTGGATGAACTCTGTTACCCCCGATAAAGTAGAGCATGTCCATATACTCCTCTCTGAGGAGAAAAGCCCTCATAGCGAAGGTCTCGTGCCCCACCACCTCCATGGCATGCCCTATGAAGATTAGGTGGCTAGCAATTCTCTGGAGCTCTTGGGCTATCACTCTGATGAAGAGAGCTCTCGGCGGCACTTCAATATTCAAGCCCTTCTCGATCACCCTTACAGAGTTCCAAGCGTGGGAATTGGAGCAGATGCCGCAGACCCTCTCAGTAATTAGGAGGGCCCTCTCCACAGGGAGACCCTCTAGGATCCTTTCAATGCCCCTATGGGGCATGCTGAGAATAACCTCACAGTCCTCAACTATCTCGTCGTTTACGAAGAACCTTACCCTGAAGGGCTCTAGGAGAGCAGGGTGCACAGGTCCTAAGGGAAGCTCCTTTTCTACGATCACGCTTTCGCGGGGTTGCTCCTCAGTCACTTACTTCACACCTCCTAGGGGGCAGCCATCAGCTTAGGTACTCCTTTAACAGCGGCCATGATGATGTCCTCTGGGCGTGGAGGGCAGCCAGGAACTTTGATGTCTACGGGGATAATTTTCTCTAAGGGAGCAAAGACCTCTGGGTTGTGCTTGATATCCCCTACTAAGTTTCTGAAAACGCAGCCGTTGATTGCGCAGGAGCCTACAGCTAGTACGGCCTTGGGTTCAGGAATAAGTTCATAAATTCTTTGTAGAGGCTCCTTCATAGCCCAAGTGATAGCTCCCGTGACTATTAGGACATCAGCTTCACGGGGGTTCCAAGTGAGAAGTATTCGGTACTGCTCTATATCGTAGCGTGGAGAGAAGACTGCGTTGACTACCTCTATGTCGCAGCCATTGCATCCTCCAGAGTAGACTAGGAGGGCGTGAATGGCGTTTTTCCTAGCTGTGGCTTTAAGTCCCACTCTGACCACCTCTCTTCTCAAGAAGATACTTATAGAGCTGATCTGGAAGCACTTTGGCCAGCTCCTCCACCTTCTCCTTAGGTGCTTTCACGGGCTTCTTCAAGAGCTCTTGAAGAGTCATCTTTGCTGGCCCCACATGCCTAGGAGCAGCTTCACCGAAGAGAGCAAAAATGGGGCAAAAATCATGGCAGTTGAAGCAGAAGATGCACTTCTCCAAGTCTATTCGAGGAACTTGCTCCTTAACATATCCGGGGATGATTTCTACAGGCTTCTCAAGCTTTACCATGGTGATTGCCTCTACCGGACAGATGTTGGCGCAGGCACCGCAGCCCAGGCAGAGTTCATCAATAACTGTTTCAGGAGGTTCTACCGACAAAGTGAGGACCTTGTTGCGGATTTCGATGCTTGTAGCTCTGTCGGCCGCGAATAGTATCCTAGCAATGTTGCGGTAGGCTCCTTCAAGCATGATTCTGAAGAACCTGATCACGGAATCATCACCACCTTCTCGGCAATACCCGACACTTTGGAGTCGTCATAGATGCGCACCACCTTGATGCAGTCTGCTGGGCATATGGTGGCGCAGGCGCCACATTTTGTGCATTTTTCAAGGTCAACCTTGGCGACGCCTCCCTTCTTGACGCCATTCTCCTCCACTACGTAGCCTTCAACCTTGATGGCCGTGAACTCCTTGTTGACGTTAAGGCAAGCGGTTTCACATAGCCCACAGCCCACACATTGGTCTTCATGTATGGTAATCCTGCCTCCTAGGAACTCCCTCTTGGGCAGAGTTTGAAGGATGGGTATGGCGTTGACGGGGCAGTGGGAGGCGCAGAGCTCGCAGAGGATGCACTTGGACAGGTCGACTTGAGGCTTGCCCATGGTAATGGGATCGAAGCGTATAGCTTTGGTGGGGCAGACAGAGACGCATACTCCGCAGCGGATGCAAGAGTCACTAATACTGCCATCCCATTGAACAGTTTTGATGGAGAGAGCTTTAGTTGGGCAGATCCTCACGCAGTAGCCGCAGAACATGCACCACCCTATCACAGACTGCTGCTCCTTGATCACCTTAATGGTTCCCACAGGGCATACTTCTTCACAGCGCCCACAGCCATCGCACTTCTCTGGGTTAAACTTAATTCTAATGCCATCATACACTAGAGCGCCTCTTGGGCAGTTCTGCACGCAGAGAGTGCAGAGGGTGCAGTTGACGATAAAGGCTTGCGGATCCCCCTTCCTTATGGCTAGATGGTCTCCTTCAACGTAGATGGCGCCTACGGGGCATTCCCTCAAGCAGCGCATGCACTTAGTGCATGACGGCTTGAAGGTTCCAGTTTTGGGGTCCACAGCCTTTATAGGGCAAACTTCAACGCAGAGGCCGCACTCGGTACAGATGCCGGGTGCGGCTGTCATGAATTTGATGGCGTTAGGCGGACACTTATAGGAGCATAAGCCACAG
>JAGHCH010000050.1 GCA_021160575.1 Thermoproteota archaeon
AAGGAAGCCCGCCTCAACTTTGAAGCCCTCCTTAAGATGGAGCGTTCCATCAGGCTGATCATAGCTCCGGACTCCGCAGAGCTTAAGAAAACCCGTGAGCTCTTTGAAGAGGCAGACGTCATCGTAGATGCTCTCCTAGGCACGGGCATTAGGGGGCCTCTCCGAGAGCCTGTCCTAACAGCTGTTGAAGCCATCAATGCCTCCGGAAAATTCGTGGTTTCAATAGATGTGCCTACGGGGGTGGACCCTGACACTGGCGAAGTCTCCGGGAAAGCTGTAACGGCAAACCTCACCGTCACTCATCATAAGCCAAAGAAGGGCTTCGCTAATCCAGAGGCTAAGCCCTACCTAGGCGAGCTAGTAGTCGCCTCAATAGGCATCCCTCCCGAAGCCGAGTTCTTTGCTGGCCCCGGAGATCTGCGCATGGCCGTGAAGAGGAGATCGCCAACCAGTCACAAAGGTGAAAATGGTAGAGTTCTCGTAGTAGGCGGCTCAAAGGACTTTTCTGGTGCTCCGGCTCTCGCAGCCCTAGCAGCTCTAAGAGCGGGAGTAGACCTCGCGTATATAGCGGCTCCCTCCTCCATAGCCAACGCCATCCGCTCCTTCTCACCTAACCTCATAGTCTGCAGCTACCCTGGAGAATACTTCACCGAGAAGGCATTCCCCATAATAGAGAGGCTCCTCCCTCGCTGCGACGCTGTAGCTGTCGGTCCGGGGTTGGGCTTAGAGGCCGAAACAATTGATTCATGCCTCTCCCTCCTCGAAAGGTGTTCCTCCCTAGGCTTATCTATGGTCGTAGATGCTGACGCCATCAAGGCACTAGCTAGGAATGCCGAGGTAGTAAAGGAATCAAACACCGTAATCACACCCCACGCTGGAGAGTTCAAGATGCTAACTGGGGTAATGCTACCCTCCGAAACTGAAAGCTGGAGGGAACGAATTGAGATAGTAAGAGAATATGCCGGGAAACTGGGTGTAACGCTGCTGCTCAAAGCACACTATGACATCATCTCAGATGGTGAGCGAGTGAAAGTGAACAGAACGGGTTCTCCGGGCATGACCGTAGGGGGCACTGGCGATGTCTTAACGGGCATCACCGCAGCATTCCTTGCACAGGGGGCATCGCCATTCAGAGCAGCAGTAGCTGCAGCTTTCATCAACGGCTATGCTGGAGAACTGCTCTCCAAGAAAATGGGTCACCACTTTACAGCGCTAGATCTAGTGGAGATGCTCCCAGAGGCTTTCAGACATTTCAACCTATAGCGGGAATTCACATGAACTCTACAAGCCTACGCTGCATCTTAAACATCTTCGGCAAGTAGGCGTGCTTCCACCACTGATTGAAGGGGGTTTTAATCCTTCTAGCTAGCTCCGCTACAGCCTCCTCTATGCTACTAAACCTAGTGGGCTCTTTCTCAAAGGCATGCCTCATCCCCTCCCTCACATTCCAAACGCCTAACGGAGCATAGTATCTAGGGCCTATCTCCCTGATGGCAAAGACCATTGCTTGCCTCTTTATCTTGTGGAGGAATTCTATGGCTACAAGTCTCATCGCCTTATAACCTCCATCGACATCAGCTCTCTGCCACTTCCCATCGTATAGCTCGAAGTTCTCGACGATGTAGCTCTTCGCTCCCTCCTTCACCCACACACTTCGAGGAAGCCAGATTTCCACCATCTCGAAGGCATAGCTTCCTGGCAGCAGCAGGACGTGGTAGTGATTGTCAAGGTAGCTGTTCGAGTATAGCAGGATTTCTCCAAGCTCCGGGAAGTCTCTCACCTTCTCAAGGAAGTAGTCCCCTATCATCGAGTCTACAGCCGTAATGCCCCAGCGGGTGGGCACAAGCCTTCGGTCAATTTTCCTTCCAAGCAGTCCCATGGTCAGCAGCCTGGTAATGTAGTGCTGTGAAACTCCAGCTTCATAGAGCTCTCTCACGGCTACAACTGCTGGAGCATCGTAGTCTCCCACAAGAGCATCCACCCTTCGGGGAACAACAGGGTTCTCCACAACCGTGAGGTTCTTAACAACCCCAGAAGGCCCGACTGGCGAGATGACACCATCGAAAAGCAGCCGAGGCTTCACAGGCTTAGCAAAGTGCACCTCGGTATCCACAGGAATTGACGACAGCGCCAGCTCCTGTGTCCTCTCGAGGAGCTTACTTGCTCTCCTAGCTTCTTTCACACCGACTGTGAAGTTGGCTCTCACAAGGCTGCTCCTCAGCTTAATGATCTCCTCTATGCTCTTGCCATACCATTGCTCTGGGTTATCGTAGTAGGCTGCCAGCTTCTTGTCCTCCACTGGTGGCACCAGGGGTCCAAGCCTCACCTTCGGATAGCCATGCTCCCCCACTAGAACGGAAGGTGGACTAGCTCCAAAGAGCTGAGTCCCAGTGATTTTCTCCGTTACACCAAGCTGAGCTGCTAGCCTCTCTATGATTGGGCACTTTGCCCTACCACAGAGCCTCCTAGCCCCCTTGCACTGCGCACAGAGATGGGGGTTGATCTTAGCTGGCATCCTCCACCACTAAACCTAATACGCTCCTCCATAGTTAAAGCTAAATTCACCAAGGGGAGGGAAAGTAGCCTCGCTGAGGAGAAGCCGCTGGATCATCTACTCAGCGCCAGCGTCACTATACTTCGCCCTCTTCCATAGAGTAGCTCCCGCCGTCATAGCCCTAGATCTCATGAGCGATTTGCAAGTAGATCCCGCCATCCTCGGCGCCATCTCCTCTGCCTACTTCTACTCTTATGCCATAGCCCAGATACCCGCTGGAGCCATGCTCGACAGAGCAGGTGTTAAAAAGACCCTAGTAATCTTCAGCTTGCTGGCCTGCCTAGGCACATTTCTTTTCTCTCGGGGACAAGA
>JAGHCH010000037.1 GCA_021160575.1 Thermoproteota archaeon
CTCCCCCCTCCCCCTTTTTCTGGCGGGGAATGGGGCTAGGGGTTGCAGATCACGCTTACAATTGGTGTTGGCGCACTCTGATGAAAGCGGAGGCCTGAGAGAGGAGGTGCAGACCCCGTGTTTGATAAGCTGCTCAAGAGGAAGCCTCCGCTCAAGGAGGTGTTAGCCCAGACTATTAGGAGGTTGGAGATTCAGAAGAGGAAGTTGGCAGTCCTCAGTAGGAGGATTGCCGCTAGGGAGAGAATGCTGTTCAACTCTACTGTGGCGCATTTTAGGATGAAGGATACTGAGAAGGCTATGATGTACGCCAACGAACTTGCCCAGGTGAGGAAGTGGAAGGAGATCATCAACAATAGCATGCTCATGCTTGAAAGAGTGATTATAAGGCTGCAAACCATTAGGGACTTTGGCACAGCAATCATCGAGCTTAAACCTGCTCTAGATCAAGTTAAGCAAGTTGCCAACGAGCTGTTCTCTATCTACCCCGATATCTCCGATGAGCTTAAAGATGTGAGCGATCTTCTTCATGACACCTTAGCTACATGCACGATCATGGATATAGGCATGGAACCTTCCGTGGTTTCTGAGTCCTCAGAGGTGGACGCCATCCTCAAGCAAGCGGCAATCGTCGCCCGCAACAAGCTTGAAGAGGAGCTTCCCTACCCACCTGAGCGGATACAGGCGAAGGCTAGCCCTGTTAGCAAGGTTGCCTTAACAGCCACCGGGGAAGCTGAGCCATATACGGCTAGCGGCTTTAGAGAGGAGCGCCCAGTTGAAGTGGTGATATATGGCTCCCCCTTCAAGAGCCCTGAGGAGAGGGTTTACGAGTACATCCTAACCCATGGGGGGAGAATAGACTTTGCTGAGTGTGCTGAGGTCTGCGGCTTGTCTCCCGACGAGCTGCAGAGGATTCTGTTTAAGCTGGCTGCGGAGGGGAAGATCAGGATTTCAAGAGTAGAGACCAGCTTAGGCGAGTGAAAGGGGGCTGAAAGAAATTTATGTCAGCGGTAAAGGAACTGGAGAAGGTTGCAATCTACTATGCAAACGAAGCCATCAAGTTTGATAGGCAGGGAGCTAGAGCCAGAGCCATCACCATGTATCAGAAAGCTATAGACGCCCTCCTCAAGATTGTAAACCTCTATCCAAGCTACGAGCTGAACAAGATTTACCTTCAGAGGATTGAGCTGTACCGCAGAAGGATTAGGCAGCTCCAAGAGGAGAGAGGCTTTGTAGGAGGCTATGAGGAAGAGGGGGGAGCTCTAAGCAGCAAGAGTATCACAGAGGGGGTTAAGGAGAGGTATTCCTTCGACGACCTAGTGTTAGAGGAGAAGCCCTCGGTGAAATGGGAAGATGTAGCTGGGCTTGAAGAAGCTAAGCAGGCGATTCGAGAGGCGATCGTATACCCTACACAGAGGCCAGACCTCTTTCCCTTGGGCTGGCCTAGGGGGATTCTGCTTTTCGGACCTCCAGGCTGTGGTAAAACTCTGCTGGCGGCAGCGGTGGCTTCGGAGATCAAAGCGCATTTCTACTCCGTTGATGCTGCGTCGATTATGTCGAAGTGGCTTGGAGAGGCGGAGAAGAATGTGGCTAGGCTGTTTAAGATAGCTAGAGAGAAGGCAAGGAGGGGAGAACCAGTAATTATCTTCATCGACGAGCTGGATTCACTGTTGGGCGTTTACTCCTCCGAGGTTGGAGGCGAGGTTAGAGTTAGAAATCAGTTTTTGAAGGAGATGGATGGCCTCCTCGATAAATCTGCTAAGTGGTTCATCTACGTTATAGGAGCCACCAACAAGCCTTGGGCTCTGGACTGGGCTTTCATCAGAAGGTTTCAGAGGAGAATCTTCGTACCTCTCCCCGACTTCCAGACTAGGCTGGCTATGTTCAAAATGTATACTAGGCACCTGAAGCTAGCAGATGACGTAGATCTGGAGAAGTTAGCTGAGATGACGGAGGGCTTCACTGGAAGCGACATTAGAGACATCTGCCAGTCAGCCCAGCTCTGCGTGGTTAGAGAGCTCTTCGAGTCTGGGAAGGCGCTGGATAAAAGTGCTCAGCCGAGACCTATTACCATGGAGGACTTCATGAACGTCATCAAGAAGAGGAAGCCCAGCGTAACGCCGGAGATGGTTAGAGCCTACATCATCTGGAATGAGAAATTCAGGGCATCCTAGTCTTAGAGGAGGATGAATTGAGGGTTGAGTGGATCTTAGCTCACGGAGATTGCGACGGCATCTGCTCGGCAGCGCTAGCTCTCGCAGCCTTTCCAGAGGCACAAGTGTTCTTCACTCACCCAGCCGGATTGCTCGGCGACCTCGATGTAGTGGATGGCGATGTAGTAATCTTAGACGTAGCAGCTACTACTAGGCACTTCCTCCAGCTCGTGGAGAAGCTTGCTGAGCTATCAGAAAGGTACACAGTGATCTACGTGGATCACCACCCGCTTAGAGGAATGGAGAGGCACCTCAAGGAAGTCGTAACGGAGCTTGTCCATGAGGAAGGCAGAAGCGCCTCAGATCTAGCCTTTC
>JAGHCH010000083.1 GCA_021160575.1 Thermoproteota archaeon
GAAGATAATGCTTCCCGCTGTTGGCTCGTAGATTCCCACAATGGTTCTACCTAAAGTGGTTTTACCGCAGCCGGATTCCCCTACTAGAGCGTAGGTTAAGCCTTCCTCCACTTTGAAGCTGACATTATCCACTGCCTTGATCCAGCCTACAACCTTGCTTAGGACTCCCGAAGTGATGGGGAAGTACTTCTTCAAGTTCACTACTTCAAGGATGGTGTTCTTTGTCAAGGCTACCACCGTATTGCATGGCATGCAACCAAGTGACCTTTATTCACCTCAACTAGAGGAGGTCTCTCCTTCTTGCAGATCTCCCTCGCTAAGGGGCATCTAGGGTGGAACCTGCAACCAGAGGGCGGGTTGTAGAAGTTGATCACGCCTCCCTCTATGCCTCTAAGCTCCCCTCCCACGAGTTTAGGTATGGATTCGATGAGCCCTTTGGTGTAGGGGTGCACGGGGTTGAGGAGGACCTCCTCTGAAGCCGCCTCTTCAACTACTCTTCCAGCATACATCACGATGATTCTCTCGGAGATTTCTCTAGCGACTCCCAGGTTATGGGTGATGTAAATGAGGGCTGTTTTCAGCCTTCTCTGGAGGTCTCTCATGAGGTCTAGGATCTCCCTCTGGGTGATGACGTCAAGGGCTGTGGTGGGCTCATCTGCCAAGATGAGGGAGGGATCCTTAACGATTGCCATGGCTATCAAGCAGCGCTGCAGCATTCCTCCGCTGAGCTGTATAGTGTAGCTGTTCAGCACCCTCTCAGGCTCAGGGATCTTCACCATCCTCAAGTACTCCTCAGCCTTCTTCAAAACCTCGGGAGCCAGCTTCTTTCTCAGCTCGCTGTACTTGGACCACCCTATCTTGTGGTGCCCACCCACCACGAAGAGGTCTATGAAGTGATCTCCAATAGTGTAGAGGGGGCTCAGCGCTGTCATAGGTTCTTGCGGGATGTAGCCGAACTCCTTCCCTTTAATTCTGTAGAGCTCTTCGCGGCTGAGCTTGAGGAGATCCATTCCCTTGAACTTGATGGATCCCCTTACAATAGCATATTCGGGGAGAATTCCCAGTATAGCTTTCATCACTGTGGTCTTGCCGCAGCCAGACTCGCCTACGATGCTTAGGCTCTCGCCATGCTCCACCTCGAAGCTGACATCGTCGATAACCTTGGCTACGCCGTCAATAGTTTTGAAGTCTACGTAGAGGTTCTTCACTTGAAGAAGTGACATCTCCGCGTCTCCTCCTCTCTACTGCTCTGTTACATCTAGCACGTCTCTCAAACCATCTCCAAGGAGGTTGAATCCCATCACCGTGATGAAGATCGCTATGCCGGGGAAGGTCGCCATCCACCAGACGTCTGGCATATGAATTCTCGCCTGGCTTAGCATAGTGCCCCACTCGGGCGTTGGGGGTTTGACGCCGAAGCCGAGGAAACCTAAGATGGCTTCAGCTAGAATAGCGTAGCCTACATCAAGGGTGGCTTTCACCGCTAATATCGGTATGACGTTAGGTAACATCTCCTTGAAGATAATATACCAGCTGCTCGCACCCATACCCTTTAGCGCTACGATGTAGTCGTTGTTCTTCAAGGTCACTGCTAAGCTGTAGCCTAGACGCGAATACCATGCCCACCACCCAACCGTCAAGGCGAGCACAGCGTTTTCAAGTGTTGGAGCGAGCATGGCGCAGATGGCTAGGGCCAAGACGATTGAAGGAATGGAGAGGAATATGTCTGTTATCCTCATGATTACGGTTTCAAGTTTGCCTCCACAATAGCCTGCAAGCAGGCCTATTGGCGTTCCAATGAGCACCGAGAGGATCACGACGCTTACGCCGACAACAACAGAGACCTTAGCCCCTAAGATGACGCGGCTCAACACATCTCTCCCAAGCTCATCTGTTCCGAAGAGGTGTGCTGAGCATGGAGGCAGGAAGGTCTTCTCCGGATGGATGGCGTAGTAGTCCTCTGGGTAGGGCGCCAAGTACTGCCCAAAGGCTGTCACGAAGAGCACGGCAATAACTATGATTAAGCCAGCTAACGTGGTAGGGCTTCTCCTAATCTTGGCTGCCATAATGCGGATGTCGCGCTTCCTGAACTCAATCTTGCTCGGCACCCTTGGCCTATATGGCGGCAGTACCATCACTTAGCCTCCATCATCCTGATCCTTATCCTCGGGTCTAGGTAGCTGTAAGTGATATCGACGATGTAGTTGACCACCACCATAATAATTCCTATAACCATGACAGCTGCCACCAAGCCATTGAAGTCCTTATACAAGGCTGTCTGAACAGTATACCATGCTAGGCCCGGCCAGCCGAACACCACCTCAATCTCGAAAGCTCCATAGACGAAGAAGCCGAAGAGCATTCCTATAATCGTGATAGCTACCACGAGGGCTTGCCTCAACAAATACTTGTAGTAAAGGATATTCTCAGAGAAGCCGTGCGCCCTCAGAGTTGCCACATAAGGCTTGCCCAACTCCTCTATGACGCTCGCCCTCACAATTCTCATGATCTGAGCAATGGGGGAGAAGGAGAGAGCTATTACTGGCAGAATCATGTACCTTATACACTCAACGAAAGAGGCGAAATCCAAGGTGATCAAGCTATCGAGAAGCGTGAATCCAGTTATAGTGGTAGCTGGCCTAAAGTGGCCAGCAATAGGTAGGATTCCAAGGTAGTAGCCTATGATGAGCTGGAGGATAATTCCAATCCAGAACCTAGGGAAGGATACTCCCGCTATAGCTACAACTCTAAGGAGGTTATCCACAAACTTGTTTCTATAAATGGCGCAGAGGACACCCAGCACTATACCAACTATGGAGGAGAAGATCATGGACACTATTACTAGCTCGAGGGTTGTCGGAAGATAGCTGATGATATCCGTCATCACGTTGCGCCCAGTGTAGAGGGAGATTACCGGGGAGCCTCCTCCGAAAAGGCTAACCCAATAGCCGAGGTATTGCTCGTAGAGGGGCTTATCTAACCCGAAGAGATGTCTATAATACTCAACTTGCTCGGGAGTAGCTTCCAAGCCTAAATACAATCTAATAGGATCTCCGGGCATGACACGGGTAATATAAAAAATTAGGATGGAGAGTCCGATGAGCGTCGGCACTATCTGAAGGCTCCGTTTCACCAAGTAGTCTCTGAATTTCATGCGCTCGGCTTGCCCTCCACGCGTAGGTTGTAGAAGTTGAGGTCAAAGCCGAGTAAGCCGACGTACTCGTAACCTTTCACCCAATCTCTATAAGCTATTCGGTGGGTTGGGTTCACCAAGAACAGCGCTGCAGCATCGTCGTAGACGATCTTCTGAACCTCCTTGTAAAGCGCATACCTCGCATCTAGATCTGGAGTGGCTCTGGCTTGATCTAGTAGCTGGTCAACTTGGGTGTTGTTGTAGAACATGCAGCTCATGAAAGTGCCCCAGGAGCTAGTGTGGAACATCAGGTAGGTGTGGCAGTCTGGAGATGGATACTTCAAGGTGTGGAAGATCGCCACCATGTGTGGGCAGGTTTCTAGGCTTGACATCAGCTGGCACATGGTAGCCCACTTTTCTGGTTTGAAATCCACGGTGATGTTGAGCGGAGCGAAGTACTGCTTCAGCAGCTCGCCTACCATGCGCTCAGACTCAAGCGCTGACACGTACATGTAGGTCACAGTGAAGCCGGTGCCGTTGTGGAATCTCTCCCAGTATTTGGATTTCTTGAGGCATTCAATAGCCTTGTTGAGATCATAGGTGTAGGGTGTCAACTCATCGTTGTGTCCGGGGGCAGCCACTGGTACTGGGCCTACAGCTTGGACGCCGCCCTTGAAGACCACGTCTATAATCTCCTGGTAGTTGACAGCATAGCTGCAAGCTCTGCGGACCCAGACATCATCGAATGGCGGCTTCTGGTTGTGCATGGAGACGAAGAACAGCTTGACGTCTGGATCCTCCTGCACTACGATGCCCTTCTCTCCTTTGAGTTCGAGGAAGGTCTTTGGCGGCAGCCACTGCTCCACGACATCAACCTTGCCGCCCTTCAGCAGGGTGACAAGAGTTGCCTGCTCGCCGTAGACGTAGTACTCAACGCGCTCGGGAGCGTTCTTCGGCCAGCCTCCATAGGTCTCCTTGGCATGCCAGTAGTCCTTGAAGGCCTCAAAGACGATCTTCTCGCCCACCTTCACTTCAGCGACCTTGAAGGGTCCAGAGCCAGCGTCATGGGTCTTCAGCCACTCCTTGCCGTAGTCACCGTAATCGCCGTAGGGTCCAGGCTTCTTGATGTGGTTCATGACCTCCTCCTTGTCAACGATGAAGAGGTGCACCAAGGTGGCTGGGAACTCGGCGTAGGGCTTAGATAGGTAGAACTTCACAGTGTACTTGTCAACTGCTTCAGTCTTCTCCACAATGCCTCTCCACAGATAGGACATGCCTTTAGCAATAGTCAGCTCTCTGTTCATGGAAAAAGCTACATCCTCTGCTGTCAGCTCGCGTCCGCTGTGGAACTTCACTCCCTGCCTAATCTTGAAAGTCCATACTAGTCCGTCGTCGCTAACACTCCATTCAGTGGCTATCCAAGGCTTTGGAGGCTTACCCTTCTGCGGGTAGAGCAGCGGGTCATAGGTATTGACCACACAGATGGTTGTTGTCTCATCGGCATGATCTGTTGGATCAAAGCTCATGGTCGCCTGCGTAGTAGCATAGACTAAGGTGAGCGGCTTCTTGGGAGCTGCTGGCCTCATGGCGGCCCAAGCAGCGATGCCAGCAACGACGATGATGACGATGATCACTATGGCTACCACAGCCATGGAAACGCCTTTTCTCCTAAGCATCGCAGCCCCCCTAAGCACTCCTATACTTGCTCTTAAAGCATGTTAGTTGTTACTAGGAGAAATATAAAGGCTTTTTCTCAAAGTCACGTTAATTTTCTAAACACCTTCATTCATCCATGTAGTAGATTTAGGATTAGTTTAACGATATTCGAACACTCACTTGGTCTGAAAAACTAGGGAAACTTTAGCATCTCATGAAAGTTCTCCAGTTCCTCTCGAGGAGGAGCTTCATAGCAGCTTCTCTTAGAGATCCTCCATCCAAGCTGCTCCCCAACTAACGCCATGAACTCAGCATACTTTAAGGAGGCTAGTACGGGATCTATTACTGGAATTTTAAGCTCTTCTTGAAGCCCCTTAAAGAATCCATAGAGGGCTGTGCAGCCTAGCACCACCACATCAGCGGCTTCAGCTTCCACGGCTTGTCTAGCTGCTTCAGCCACCTTCTCTTTAACTGCTTCCCGCCTAGTATAGAAGTCTTCAACGCATAGCCCTAAACACTTGAAGGAAACCCTATCTTTAAAGCCGTACTTAACGGCAAGCTCCCTTATCTTGGGGAAGTGTTTCTCTCTGCCCAAGATTATGGTGATTGAAGATCCGAGTAAACTAGCTAGGTGGAGAGAAGCCTGACATGGCGCCACTACAGCCATCTTAGAGGTGAGTTCTCTAGCCTCCTCCAGTAAGGGGTCGTAGAAGCAGCCCAGTATAGCGGCTGTAAAGCCCTCTCTTTCAGCTTTAACTATCTCCCTTAGAACATCCTTGGCTATGGCTGCTATGTAGCAGTGATACTCGAGATCCGGCAGCCTGCTTTTGATCAATCTTGCTTCGACTTCGAAGCCTGGAGAAGCATAGCGGCGCAAGTACTCTTCAACGGCTTTCCTATCCTTCTCTGTCCCCACGAGCTTAAAGTAGAGGAGCCTCCGAGGCATTAGGGAAACCTACCTTGGCGCACCCTTCCTCAAGAGCTCTCCCACATCGCCGTGAAGCTCTCGAAGCTTACGGTACTCCTCTTCATCGTAGAACTTCACGTTTCCAGCGGTGAAGCCCTTAGCCACCTCCAGTGTGAAGCGGCACGCCTTGTCAAGGGCGTAGACATCCGTCACTCCAGTGGCGCTCCCCGGAATCACCGCTCTGGAGGTCACTGCCAGCCCTATGACTGGCGCCTTGGTGTAGAGCCATGGCTGAACCATGCTGTTGATATGGTAAACTGGCGTACTGTACGGCGTTATATCCTGCATGGTTATCGGGACGATGTAGGGTTCATGTCCAGTCACCCACGTATAAATGTCTACCAAGTCATCGCTAACCTTGAGAATCCACCCCTCCTTTATCGTAGGGGTAATCGCTATGTCAGGAGACTTGATCACGCGGTTGGCTTTTGTAGCATCAACTGAGATCACGGCATCCGCAGATGGATCCACCTCTAGTTTAAGGAGCTTAAAGATGTCCACTGGCGACTCCATCATGGGCACCGGCTTATAGGGCTTCACAGGCGCTCTAGGAGTGACATGAGTAGCTATGATCACATCTCCGGCTAGAACATCACCCCTCTCCTTCATCTCAGCCAGCTTGAAGGCACAGGCGAGGGCTACTATCGCTCCATCAGCATCAGAGACCAAGCCCAGCTGCAGAGGGCGAGCGCCAACCCCTCCAAGCCTCCCTACTACACCCAGCTTGGGAGCCTGTGGATCAGTGCCCTTCACCACCACCTTGATGAAGTCTGTGGAACCCTTCTCTCCCCCCACGATGGTGACTTCAACGATGTCAGCACCCCTCTCTTGAAGCAGCTCTTTGAACTGCATACCACTGGCCTTCGGGCTGTCAAGGAGATCGCATACCTCGAGAATCTGCTTCAGCAAAGTCATCGTGAAAAACCCTCCACTCTAAAGGCTACCTATTGGTTGTCCGCTTCAAGTTATAAGGCTTCCACCAGTCTGTCGAAGCGGCTTATGTGGGGGAAGATATACTAATAAACGATTAAAGCTTCTTTAAAGACGACACAGCCTAATGGTTGTAGAGATCGATGGCTGTCTGCAACTCTCAAAGAGCGAGGATTGTTAGTCAGTCATCGAGAAAGGGCACCCATCCAGTGATGGCAGTCCTCCTCTTGATAGGGATCACCGTTGCAGCCTCCATCATCTTCTACAGCTTTACTGTTGGCTTCATGGGGAAGATACGCCCACCAGACAGCGGGTTAACCGGGGGCATGCTCGTAATAGACTCGGTCAACGTCGCGAATGGCTCGATAGTAGTTCATGTCAAGAACCTCGACGACGTAGCCGTCAAGATCTCGAAGATATATATTGAGAGCTTCGACGGCTCCTTGAAGCTTGCTCTCACAGTTAAGGGCGCTCCAGTGACCGTGGCCGCTGAATCCTTTGGAACCGTTAGAGCAACTCTAACCGAATCCCTAGATCCTGGAAGCTACTTGATAAAGGTCTCCGGCATCAATGCGATGGTCAGCTATGCCGTCAAGCTCTCCAGCAAGGTGAATGGATGGCTTGAAGGCTGGAAGTACCGCAGAATAATCACTATCACCGAGCAATCCGGAACTACTCTGACAAACTACCAAGTCAAGATCACTTTAACACCAGCAAACTTCGACTATGGAAAGGCGCAGAGCGATGGAAGCGACCTCCGCTTCACCTCCGAAGACGGAGTAACCCTCCTCCCCTACTGGATTGAGTCATGGAACTACGGGGGAACCTCCACAATCTGGGTGAAGGTATCCGAGATCCCGGCTTCAAGTAAAGCCCACATCTACATGTACTACGGCAACTCCACAGCCTCCTCGCAGAGCAACCCACACCAAGTCTTCCTCTTCTACGACGACTTCGACGACAGAGACATCAGCGACTGGTCCTCCATCGACGCCACCATCTCAGCAGTGGTCTTCGACAGCAAGAAGTGCTTGAAGCTGGAAGCCCCCAGCACGGGATCGAACTTTAAGCACTTAGCCATCCCCTCAGCAACCTTCAGCGCCGACAGATACATCGCCGAAGCATACCTCTACGACGACAACCCCGCTGGCTCCCTCTGCGTACACTACAAGGACTCCGACAACTGGTGGGGCGTCGAACTCTACAACGGCATGCATATCTTCCGCCCCTACATCGGAGGCGCCGATCAAGGCTGGGTCTATCAAACCGCTGGCACAACACCCACCGACCAGTGGTACCACCTTAGAGTCAATGTCCTCCCAGACCACGTCAACACCTACATCGACGGCACCCAAGTAGCCTCATGGGACATCGACGCCGCCTACCAGTTCACTGGATACAACAAGATGGGCTTAGTGGAGCACAAGGGCTATGGACCCCTCTACTGCGACTACCTCTTCGTGAGAAAGTATGCCTCACCAGAGCCCACAGTATCCATTGGAGGAGAGCAAACTACATAGGAAAGGAGAGAGCCCCCTACACCATAGCTAAGCAGCTACACCAGATTTAATAAAGTAGTTTCTCCTAATATGCGGTGGTGAGAAGGTGTATTTAACCATCGTCAAAATGGATAGGCAGGGAAGAATACTCATACCAGCAGACATCAGAGCTAAGCTTCAATCAACAGTCTTTGCACTAGAACTTGATGAAGGTGAGTTGAGATTGAAGCCGCTGCGGAGAGCTAAGCTCAGCGAGTTCTTCGACAGCATTGAAGTCGATGTAGACGACTTCACAGACACCCATAAGCTGCGGAAAGCATTGCTCGAAGGGGGTTCTCCGTGAAATTTCTCGATTCAAGTGTTTTTCTCCATGCTTACTTAAAGCCCAAAAGAGAACTCAGCCCGAGAGAGCTTGCAGTAAAGGAAAGAGCGAGAAAGATTATTGAGCGGGTGGAGGAAGGGCTTGAAAAAGTTGTAACAACGGTGGTTCATGTAGCTGAAGTGGCAAACATCATTGAAGCAAGACACGGCTTAAAGAAGAGTCTAGCGCTTGTAGGCGCCTTGCTTACACAGCCAAATATCCGGGTCCTTGATGTAGGAAGTGAAGACTACGGAGTTGCAGCTGTGCTTGCGGAGAGATACTATGTCAGCATTAACGATGCACTAGCCTACCTTCAGATGCTCAACCTCCAGATCAAGGAGGTCTACAGCTTCGACAAGCACTTCGATAACCTGCCGGGCATCAAGAGAGTGGAGGAGTAGAAGGCTGAGCCGAACAGCTAGCATTAAATTGCTTGGCAGCACATCTCTAAGCAAGCTCTATGAAGAGGTGCTCCACCCTTGAAGGAAGTTGCCAAGAGGGTTTTAGAGAAGAGCTTCAACCTCAAGCCCGGTGAAACTCTACTGGTAATCACGGACACCGTCAAGAAGCCCATAGGCGAAGCCCTCTTCCAAGCTGGCTTGGAGATGGGAGCTGAAGCCCTCCTAGCAGTGATGAAGCCCAGAACAAGAAGCGGCGAGGAGCCTCCAAAGCCCATAGCCGAGATGTGGAAGCACGTCGACGTCTTCGTAGCTCCAACCCACTACAGCTTAACCCACACCCAGGCTAGAAGAGAGGCGTGCGAGCACGGCGCTAGAGGAGCCACTATGCCGGGGATCACCGAGGAGATCTTCATGAGAGCCCTCGACATCGACTACGAGGAGGTCGCCAAGCTAGGCTACAAGATGGCTGAAGCCTTCAAACATGCAAAGGAGGTAAGAGTGACAAGCCCCGCCGGCACAGACATCACCTTCAGCATCGAAGGCAGAGGAGTAGACGTGGACACCGGATTGTATAGAGAGCCGGGCAGATGGGGCAACCTACCAGCCGGAGAAGTCTACGTAGCCCCAGTCGAAGGCACTGGCAACGGAGTAGTCGCAATAGATGGAAGCGTAGCCCAAATGGGCATCCTCAGCGAGCCCATCAAAGTAAAAGTAGAAGAAGGCTGGGCAGTAGAATTCCAAGGGCCAAACGCAAAAGAACTCGAAGAACTCCTCAAAAAAGCCGACAGAAGAGAAGCCTTCAACTTCCCAGCAGAATTCGGCATAGGCTGCAACCCAGCAGCCAAGCTCTCCGGAGTAGTCCTAGAAGATGAGAAAGCCTACGGAACAATACACTTCGCCTTCGGAGACAACAGCACCTTCGGAGGAAAAACCAAAGCCGGAATCCACATCGACGCCCTAGTAAGAGAACCCACAGTCACCGTCGACGGAAAAACCGTCATAGAGAAAGGCACATGGAAAATATAGAAAGCACTACAACCCCTTCTTCAACCCTTCTCCCCAGCCTTGAAGAAAATTATCTTAGGATAAGGTTTCACATTCTCTTTCTATAATGGGTTCTCTAACCATAGTGCTGTAAACTGATATTCTGCTTTAACTAAGAGGGTTTCGTTGGAAAAGGGGGGAGGATGATGGGATTAGCTTCGACTCTATGTGGTTTGCACGGTGATTTGCACGTTGGCTTTTAAGACTAGGATCCAGTAGCCGTGTCCCATGGTGAGCTGGCTTAGCCCTACTGCTTCATACCGCTGCTTCTCCGGGTTCCATTGGAAGGCTTTGCTGTAGAGGTAGTCTCCGCTTGCTTGGCAGGTGCTGCCGGGTGGGGTGTAGGTGGCTCCGATGAGGTTCCAGCCGTGCTCAGAGTAGGTCTGGTAGCTTTCTAGGATAGTGGTGCTGCTGACGGTGATCTCCCTTTCGCTTGAGGTGTAGAGCCAGTATCCCTTTCCGGGTTGGAGCAGCTCTACCTCGTGGTAAGATCTATTCATGGCGTTCCATGCATATGCACGGGCGTCTTCGCCGAAGATGTCCACTTGGATTTCCTCGTTGAAGGATACGCTAATTAAGTTCCAGCCCTTAGCTAGGTGGTAGGTGACGGTGAAGGCTTCTGGTGGACCTATCTCCACTGGCTCCATGAGCGGGTAGTGGTCTGTGTTGTTCTCGTCTATGGTGTAGGGTGTGTCTCCTACGCCGTCGCTTCCGGGTTCATCTTGGTTGGGTCCACTGTATTCATCGGTGCCAGCGTAGTCGCTCCAGTAGTTGCCTCCTATGGGGTATTCTCTGTTCCACGTGTTTGTTGAGATGTTTACAATTACTTGGTAGGTGTTGTTGATGAAGTTGTTGTAGTAGAAGAGGTTTCCGGAGGCGTTGTAGGTGTTGACGCCTATGGTGTTGTTGGCTACTGTGTTGTTGGCCACGATGTTGCTGGTGGAGCTGTTGAGAAGAATGCCGTAGCTGCTGTTGTGGATGATGTTCATGATGAAGGTGTTGTTGCCGGAGTCTTTGAGATGTATTCCTGCTCCTCCGGGGGATTTGAGGTGGTTTTGGATGGCGAAGCAATGGGTGACATCTTCCATGTAGATGGCGCTGGTGTTTCCTGCTATGTTGTTGTGGGCTATAGTGATGTTGCTGGAGCTCGTCGCGTTGACTCCGAAGCCTCCGCTGAGGATGCTGTTTCCAGTTATTACGGCGTTGTCGACGCTGTAGAGCGCAACTCCGCATTTCGGGGTGGTGAGCTGGTTGAGGGCGATGGTGATGTCCTCGCAGTATTTAAGCTGCATTCCTGTTCGGCTCTCGGTTATGGTGTTGCCGAAGATGCTGACGTTGCTGCATCCTCCCGCGTACATTCCGGTTTTGTTGGCGCCTTCTATGGTGTTGTTGAAGAACATCTGCTTGCGGGAGTAGAGGCTGACGATCGCTTTTTCGGGGCATCCGGTTATGGTGTTGCCTGCGATTGTGGTGTTTGAAGTTCTGTCTAAGTAGATTCCATATTCGGCGGAGCTGACTATGGTGTTGCCGAAGACTGTGATGTTGATGTCTATGAGGCATGACCCGGTGGCGATGTAGATGCTCATAAGGGTGCTGTTGGCTATGGTGTTGCCCGCGATGATGCCGTCGATGACGCCGGAGAAGACTATTCCTCCAGAGGTTACTCCTCCGTTTCGAGCTAGGCTGTTGTTTATCACGTAGATTCTCTGGGAGGATCCAGCTGCTATGCCATACCAGAGGCAGTCGGTTACGGTGTTCTCTGCCACTATGACGTCGTCGGAGTCGTAGTAGATGTCGATTCCCTCTCTATGGCTGTGCGAGACCGTGTTATTTATCACGGCGTTGTGGGAGGCCACGTAGAGGTAGATTCCACATTCCCCGCTGTAGGAGATCTTGTTGCCAGCTATGGTGTTGCCGCTTGCCCGGTAGATGTAAATTCCGCAGTTGCAGCCGACTATGGTGTTGTTGAAGATGCCTACGCTGGTGTTGACCACCTCTAGGCCAGCGCCTCCCTCGACGTATATGCCGCACCAGGAGTTGTTCGTCATGGTGTTGTTGACTACGATGATGTTGTTCACCTTCCAGAGCTCTACTCCTACGTCGGCGTAGGAGAGGTTGGTGTTCCTCACGGTGATGTCGCTGCAGTTCACCAAGACTACTTGCCCGGCGTCCTCGATGAGGGCTCCGGAGGCGTTTTCAAGGTATACTAGGGGTTTGCCGTTGACCGTGTTGTTGGTTATGGTGTTGCCGAAGTACTTCCAGCCGGGGCTGGCATAGAGCCCATCAACTTGGAAGGAGTTGTTGCAGATGGTGTTCCTCGAGGAGCTTTCGATGTAGAGCCCATATTTCTCATTGCACGTGATGATGTTGGAGGTTTATGGTGTTCCCGGAGGAGCCCCGGATGTATATCCCATCTATGCCGTTGTCGACTATAGTGTTGTGCCTCACTATGTTGTCTGATGCATAGTAGAGTTCCACTCCGTAGCGGCTGTTATCGGCGATGAGGTTGTATTCCACAACGCTGTTCTCTGCTTCGTCTAGCTTAATGCCATAGGTGTTCCCAGATATGGTGTTGTTGAGGATGGCACAGTTCTCAGCTTCATCGAGTGTAATGCCGGCCATGCTTTCAGTTACAGTGTTGTTGACTATCCTGCAGTTTGTAGCTTTGTCGAGCATGATGCTGGTTGACTCTGAGGTGACTGTGATGTTGAACACAGTTACATTATTCACGTGATCTAGGTGGATGCCGTAGGAGTAGCCGCTTTGAATGGTGTGGCCATCGCCGTTCAAAGCGATGTTGCTTCTTTCAACTATTATGCATCCGTAGAAGTCATCGGTCACGATGTAGGTGATGTTGTCACTTGTCGCTATCGGGGCGCGTCTGAAGGCACTATGCTGCCGTTGGGCCTAATGTGGATAGTGATGTAGTTGGATGAGCTGGCAACTCCGGCGAACCCGACCATTAGCAAGAAGAGCGTTGTGAGGACTAGTGGGAGCGCTAAGTATGCGTGGTTAACCTTCTTTTTCCTAGTCAATAGATCTACTCTCCTCTCAGTCAAGGTGTGTTAGTGGTGGATACCGCTGAGGGCTGATGAAGCAGGTTTTCACGACAGCCTTGCCGTGAAGGTTGCTTCACCAGGTTTTTCTCAGCAGAAATCCACTATACACATCTTTTTGAGTTACCTCGGGCTTGGCACACTATATATAAGTTGCCTCCAGCCCTCCGCGGGGCAACTGTTATCAAGGCGGCTGCTGAAAAGGTGTAGAAGCTGCTTTAATTGGGGGTTGCTTCTGTGGAGAAGCAGTACTTTTTGGAGCTCTGGGAGGCTGCTCATAAGGCTGTAGCTAAGCTGGCATGCATCAAGCCTGGTGAGAGGGTGCTGGTGATTGCCGATACGCTTGCTGATATGAGGGTGGTGGAGGCTGTCACTGCTGCTGCCCGCGCAGTGGGCAGTGAGGCGGCTATGGTTGTCTATGAGGCTAGGAGGGAGGTTAACGTGGAGCCTCCGCCTCAGGTGGCGGCTGCCATGAAGGAGAGTGACGTTATCATAAGCTTGCCTCTCATGTACATTCTCCACACCAAGGCTTACGTTGAGTCTCTTCAAAGTGGAGCGAGGATCCTTGAGCTGACTGGTATGGATGTGGATATGATGGTTCGCCTCATAGGCAGGGTGGATTACGATGCCATGTGCATTCTCGGCGACGAGATCGCCGAAATCCTTCAGAGAGGTAGGGAGGTTGAGATCTCCTCGCCTTCGGGGACTAAACTGAGGTTTGAAAATAGCCCGGATCGCCCAGTGTACCATAACAACGGCATTGTTGACACTCCGGGGGTCTACAAGCCCCTTGGAGGGCAGATCTCCTGGGCTCCAGTGGAGGAGAGCATTGAAGGCGTGATAGTGGCGGATGGTTTCATCTGGCCTCCCGATGAGATCGGCGTCTTGAAGAGCCCAGTGAAGCTCACAATGCGAGAGGGGGGGATCGTCAAGATAGAGGGCGGCAGCGAGGCTAGGATTTTTGAGAAGTGGCTGGCAAGCCTCAACGACGAGAAGATGTACTACATTGCCCATGCTTCTCTGGGCTTCCACCCAGAGGCAAGGCTGAGGGGCATTCCCCTAGAGGATGAGCGGGTGTATGGCTGCGCTGAATTCGGCTTCGGCTCACAGTCCCCTAAGTTCAAGGGCAAGCTGGGCTTCGCCAAGGCGCACACAGATCTCAACACTCTCAACACCACCATAAAGGTTGATGGAGAACTCCTAGCTGAAAATGGGCGCTTTATTCACCCGGAGCTGAAGGAGCTGGATGCCAAGCTGCTCTCCTAGAAGAACTAGCAGCCTCCAGTGAACCAGCGCTCCGGAGGATAGAACTCCTTCACCAAGTCAAGAAGCCCTATTTTCTCCAGTTTCTCCACGAAGAACTTCCTCAGCTTTTTATCCCTTGTTATTTTGGGCTCGATGATCTTCACGTGGTTTAAGTCGAAGTTCAGGCCGGAGAAGTCTGACATGGCTTTCAACCATTCAGCGGGGTTGGTGGCGACCTCCTCGTAGTAGACGCACATCCCCTTTCTTCCATCGGATTGCTTGAAGGCATGGTAGTTGCAGATGGTCCAATTCACCAGCATCTTGGCTAGGTAGTCGTCGTCATCCACCTCTATGCCGAATCTCTTGGAGATCCTCCGGTAGTCCACATTCAAGGAGAAGCGGAGCCCTATCCAGTTCTGCTTAGGGAGGTACTTAGTCACTACGTATCTGCCTAGGAAGGTGGTTCTGAGGTCGTAGATCAGCTTCGCGAGGAGCTTCTCCTTTGCCTTCAAGCTTAGGGTAGCGGAGATCCAGACGTCCACTGGGTTGCGGATAATATGGATGGTCTTGCAGCCATACTTCTCGGCCATCCCGCTCAAGACGAAGTGGCAGTTGTTGGGCTGCAAGATCACATCCACTTCAAGGGAGTGAAGGAGGTCGAAGAGCGGTTCAATCTCCTTGAACTCAAAGGGGAGAATGCCTCCGCCGTGCTTCTTCTTTAAGGCTTCGTGATGCGAGCGGTACTTGGGCTCGATGCGCTTGAAGGGCTCGCTTTGATAGCAGCTCCAAGGATTGAAGCCGTGGAGCAGGAGGGATCTTCCCTTGATGTCGGTGCCAAAAAGCCTTGGGTGCAGCGGCTCATAGAGGGCTAGCATGTCCGCGTTGCTCTCCTTCAGAATTCGATACATGACGGTGGTGCCTGAACGGTAGTAGCCGTTAAACACTAGCCTTATCATAGTCTACCATCAGCTCAACAGCCTCTCTTTCTCAGCATCCCATACTAGGGAAATATAAGAGTTTTTCAAGCAATCTCTAGGGCTAGAGCAACCCTTTTAGAGTTTTCAAGGGTATAAGAGAATAGAGCTGTCATGAGGGGTTTCTCACTTGTCAAGCTATGTGAACTCCTTGAAACTCTATATTCTTTCAGAGAACACCGTTCTCAGACAGAGAGACTTGCTAGGCGAGCACGGCTTCTCTGTACTTATAGACGCTGAGTCCGAGGCTGGAAGGAAGGTGATCCTCTTCGACACTGGGCAGACTGGTAGCGTTCTCGTAAACAATGCTAATGTGCTAAAGGCTCCCTTGAAGGAAACCGAGGTCATCTGCCTAAGCCATGGGCACTTTGACCACAGCGGAGGCTTGATCAGCGCTCTCAAGCAGATAAGGCGATCTGTGCGAATCTACTTGCACCCTCACGCTATCCTACCTAAGTACAAGAAGGTTCGCCGCAAGCTGGTGGACATCAGCCTCCCCCACGATGTAAGGGAGATTGAGAGATATCGAGGCATCTTGCAGTTCAATACAGGTCCCGTCGAACTGGCTCCAGGAATACTGCTGACAGGAGAAGTTCCTCGAGAGAATCCCTACGAGGAGCCGGAGAACTTCTTTATGAAGCAGGGGTCGAACCTTGTAAGGGATTTTATAAAGGATGACCAAGCTATCGTGATCAACACTAGGGAAGGCTTAGTGGTTGTAACTGGCTGCGGCCATTCAGGGATCGTCAACATCATCAACTATGCCAAAAGGCTTGCTAAGGTTGATGAGGTCTGCGCTATCATAGGAGGGCTACACCTAGCTGGAGCCAAGAAGCCTCGCTTGGAGTTCACCATTAACGCCTTTAAGGATGCTAATCCCAAGCTACTAGCTCCATGTCACTGCACAGGGTATGAGGAAGCTTTTATTATAAAGTCCAACTTGCCCAAGCAGACAGTTCAAGCAGCCGCTGGAGCGGTCTTCACTCTGCCTTGAAGCAGCTCTTCATCAAAGCATTTTTTTATGCTTCACAGCCCCCTTAAATCTAGAGGCGAGCAACCTGGAGGATGGTGTAAGTTATGGTGGTGATCCGTGGAGAGGAAGCCGATATTGAAGGAGTGCTTGAGGTTGCTAAGCTGATGTGCGTTTCTGCTAGAACTGCTCCCAAAACCTATGGAGTGGACGATATCCTCACAGCCATAATCACTGGGGAGGATAAAGATAAGCTGGCCGACGAGATGGAAAAGTACTCTGAAGAGCACGGCGAAGACTACTGGTGGGTGAAGAGAGACGCTGAAAACGTGAGGAACTCCGCCGCCGTGGTACTGATAGGCGTTCGGGGAACCAAGAGTGCAGAAGGACTGAACTGCGGAGCTTGCGGCTATCCTTCATGCGCTGAAATGGAGAAGGCAGTTAAAACCAAGGGCAAGGACTTCATAGGGCCCAACTGCATGTACAAGCTCCTAGATCTAGGCATAGCCATAGGTTCAGCTGTGAAGACAGCCTCCATCCACAACGTGGACAACCGCGTAATGACAAGCGTAGGAACAGCAGCCATGAGGCTGGGCTTGATGCCGGAGGCATCAGTAATTATGGGGATACCTCTAGCAGCACTGGGTAAGAACCCCTACTTCGACAGAAGAGGAAAACGCCGCTACCTCCAGTAGTCTCTTTTTCTTTATAAAGTAAATTGATACTCAGAATACCAATTCTTTAAATATCAATTGATACTTTAAGTATCAACATGATGGAGAGCTTCAACCCTTGGTGGAGGGAGCCACGCCTCATCGAGCTGGATGAAGATTACCATAAGTGGAAGCAGAGCAAGGTGAAGTGGACTCCCCGCCTTCTCCAAGAGATCGACTTAAAGCCCTTTGCACTCCACTTCATCTATGGTCCACGGCAAGTGGGAAAGACAACACTCCTAAAGCTTCTCGTGAAGCTGCTTCTCGATAGGGGAGTCAACTCGAAAGCCATCTTCTACTTGAGATGCGATCAGCTAGCAGACTTCAAAGAGCTAGGAGAGATTCTAGACCGATACCTAGAGTATAGGAGGCTTGAAGGCATAGAGAGCAGCTACCTACTACTAGACGAGATCACCTTCCCCGCAGACTGGTGGAGAGCCATCAAGCTGAGAATAGATTTAGGCATCTTCCGAAACGACCTCCTCATCTTCACGGGATCCCTCAGCATGTACGCCAAGGGAGAAGTGGAAACCTTCCCTGGGAGAAGAGGCTCCGGAAAAGACTACATTCTACATCCTCTAAGCTTCCGAGACTACTTGAGAATAAGGGATCCCGGCCTCCACAGCGAGGCAAAACCCTTCAAACAGCTATCCCCAGAAGAAGTCCTGGAGAAGACAAGGCAGCTCCTCCCATGGATAGACCAGCTGAACACCTACTTCAAGGAATACCTCGAGTGCGGAGGCTACCCCCTACCCATCAAAGACCACCTCGAAAAAGGGAAAATCACCGAGGAAACCATAAACACATACCTCAGCTGGATTAGAGGAGACCTCGCAAAGCTCAGAAGAAGCGAGAGCATCGCCAAACGCATAATGAGAGCAATCATCGAAAAACAGGGATCAATAGTTACATGGCACAACCTAGCCAAGGAATTCGAGGTCAAATCCCATAGAACAGTCTACACCTACATGGACCTCCTAGAGAAACTCCTCCTAGCTAAAGTTCTCCACTTCATAGATCCCAACAAAGGGCTAGAAATCTTCTACAAAGGGAAGAAAGTACATCTCACCGATCCCTTCCTCTACACAGCTATTTCCCACTGGTGCTTCACAGAAAAACCCAAGCCACACCAGCTAGCAGAAGCAGTAGTAGCAACACACCTCGCAAGACAGTGGCCAGTGGGCTACTGGAAAAACCGTAGAGAAGTAGACGTCGTAGTAAACCTCAGACACCAGCTCATAGGCATAGAAGTCAAATACCAAGACCGAGTAGAAGGGCGCAAAGCAAGCATAGGAAAAATGAAGCACGTTATAACACTCTCAAAAACCAGTTACCACGCCGATCCACCCGTAGCCCCCATCTCAGCCTTCCTAGCATGCCTAGAGGTCTAGCCCTTCCTCCTAGGACGGTAGTTCCAAGCCTTCACTACCAAATAGTTCGGAGTAAGTCTAAGCTCAGAATGCTCTGGAGTGCCACGTCCACAGATCATCACGTAATCATACCTCTCCACAAGCTCCCTAACAGCCTCCTGCAGCTCTCCCTTACTCACCACAACCTTCTTCACACCAACCACAGAGCAGCACACTCCCTCATCCAGCAATCCTCGACAGCTAGTTATCATCCACAGCACTATGAAAAACTTCCGCAGAAAGCACGGCACCATAAAGGAAAATCCATCACAGAGAAAGCCAAGGAAAGGTGTAGAAGAGGATCAGACGCGCCGCCACTCATCACAGCTCAGCAATACGCCCCAACACATCTCCATCTATGAACACTACTCAAAGGCATAAAAAAGCCTAGCCTCTCACCCGCCAAAACTCTTCCTCCTCCCCATCAAGCTCCAACTCTGCCCGCTCAACAGAACCCTTGCCCTTACCACAACCCCAAACTCTATCCCAAAGATCAAGCCAACTCAAAGCATCCCACCCTCCTCAATCTCAGTTGACTCTCCTAATGTTCTTAGGAGGACCATTAGATAAACCCATGAACTATCCCATAAACTTAACCAAACTTCAGCAAACAGCAAAGTAGAGAATACGCTTGCGCAAACGCCCAGCAACTGCCGTTGAGAGCTAGATAATCACGTGCAACTAAACCCCATATCGCTAGAGATACAAGCCTACAGCTCTTTCAAAAGTTCCTCCCAGCAAACCACGCCCTTCAACCTAGGAGCACCATCCAATTCAGCAGTCCTGCGAAGCTCCTCATCCTCCGTCAACAAAACAGCATCATAGCACACAGCAGTAGCATAGATCAAGCGGTCAAAGTAATCCCCAACCCCAACCTCCAAAAGGCGATCAGCAACCTCCTCCACAGCAGCACTAGTGAGAACCGTCTGCCTAAACCGTTCATCAAGCTTAAGAGCCTCCAATCCTCTCCTAAACCTCAACAAGAGAACCCCTCTCCGAGAAGGATCCCTCCTCAAAAGCCTCAAGACAATCCACTTCGCCTCAACAAGCGACATAGGGTTAAACCACACTTCAAATCCATCAAGAACCCTGGGAAAGCACTCAGCAAACCCCTTCAACCCAACATCAACGCCAAACAAGGGAAGCAGATAGGTGGTATCAAGCACCAGCCTCTCCACCATAAACACCCCTCTCCCTCTGAACCTCAACACTCAGTCTCTCAACCTCCTCAGGGCTAACCTTAACAACAGCCTCCTCCCCAAGCAGCTCCTCCACCGTCGGAATAGGCTCAAGAACCACTTTACCCTCCAAAACCATAGCTCTAACAAGGCCATTCTCCCGAATACCCGCCTTCTCCCTCAACTCCTTAGTAGTATAAATCTCCCCCTTCCTACCAACCCTAAGCACAACTTCCACAGCCTATACCTCCGCAAACCACAGTTTCTCCGAAAAATAAAAAGCTTCCGACAATTCAAGAAAATTCTGACAGAACCTCTTTTAGACAGATACTTACTGTGAAAAGACCATAAAAAGCTACAAACACCTATCTTAAAAAGCCAAAAACATAGAAGAAAAATCACTTAAAACAAACGTTAATAATAATATACCTAAAATACCAAATATAAGCTGCAAAACTAACTTGCTCATAAATTTCAAATCACAACATACAAAGACACATGTAATCGAAACATTCACATAAAAAACTTAATACATCGTTCAGAAATTTTTGAAAAGAAGTAGTCTGCAGATTTATTTAACACCATAAGCAATATATTTAACTTAAACAAACAATAACAACAAAGTACAGAACCCTTGAGGTAAGCAGCCCAGAAATAAGGCTTATCGTTAAGCCCTATTAATAAGCCTTATTCCATGGTGAAAACTCATGGTGCCGCCACCATGTCAGAAGGGTCCCTTTTGACCACAAAACTGACACGTCTCAGTGCAGCTCGCCTCTTGTGCAAGCTCGCGGCCAGAAGGGTGGATTTACCATCAATTCATGGAAAATATCGCTAGAGATACAAGCCGTAACTGACCAGGGTAAGCTTGATCCCCAAGCTAGAATGCCCTGGCGCGTGCCTTCTCATCCTCCTCTGTTAGGGGGGATCTGGGAGAAGTGGCCTGCAGTGCTCTATAGTTTTTTGAAACTGTTTTTCATATATGATATTGGCAAAGCAAACTTTTCAAGGGAGAAGCTGCCTTCATAATTGAAATTATTGTTTTCATTTTCTATTTAAATTAAATGAAAATCATTTAATTTAATGCATAAATAAATCATGTAGCATAGCTTTTGC
>JAGHCH010000113.1 GCA_021160575.1 Thermoproteota archaeon
CCTCTTTCCACATACCGCTTGATCCGAGCTGCATCAACGTACATCTTCACTGTGTGAGCAGCTATGTACACTTTCTTCGCCTTGGCTCCCACCTTATTGGCGAGACTGTAGATCTCTTTGATTTCCTCATCAGTGAACTGGTATATGTTATGCTCCCCTCTGCCAAAGAGTCTCGAGTAAGCTACACTTCCAACAGCTGCTGGCTCCTCTCCTTTAGAGAAATCCACGCAGTGCGCTACATCATACCTATCAACTAGCTCCGCTATCTTGCTTCTAGCCTCTTCTTCTTTCCACTCACTTCCCCTGGGTTCCCACACAGCCACTATGCCTTCAGAGGCAACAATTTCAAATATCTTCTCAGCCAACTTGAAGTTCTCAAGGGTGGGCTTAAATCTGGAGGGCGTTTCAAAGACTAGCAACTCACTTCTCAGCACCCTGCACACATCGAACATGTATTTGAGCGCTTTCAGCGAACTCTCGTTTAGCTTAAAGGTGTACTTATGGGTGACATCGCTGTGGCACCTCACTGAGAACTCAAAGCTCCCCGGAACACGGCTCCTCCAAGAAGCAACCATCCTCATGCTTGGATACTCGTAGAAGGTGTAGTTCACCTCCACAAAGCTGAAGGCCTTAGCATACCATTCAAGAGGATCCATGCCACTGGGAAGAGTGAAGTAAGCCCAGCCACCAGCTCCAACCACTATTTCAGCCATGATCCTCTGTCCTCACTAATAACTTTTGCACTTTGTTTATAACTTCTGGGGTAGAAGTGCTTGCTCTTCGATGATCGCCCTAAAATCCAGCGTAGAGATCTCTTCAACAGGGAGAGGGAACTCCAGCAGTTTCTCCAAGCCTTGAAGACTGCCACCCCACTTACCCTAATCCTCGGAATGCGTAGACTTGGCAAAACTTCACTCATGTTAGTCGGCTTAAATGAGTCGAAGATGCCCTACCTGGTCGTGGATGCGCGTTCCTTGCCCATCCGCTATTCATGGAGGGATCTCTACAAGTCGCTGGAGACATCCCTCAATGAGTTCCTCAATAGGCACAAGAGAGTGTCTACTCGCATCCGCGAGTTCCTGGGCTCCTTGCGGGGCGTGGAATTTGAAGTTTCCACTAAGGGGATAAGAGTGTTGTTATCCTGGGGTAGGCAAGAACGTCCTTCTCTCTCAGCTCTCTTAGAGGCGCTCAACGACTGGGCTGAGAGTGAGGGCAAAAACCTCGTTATAGCCCTCGATGAAGCGCAGTACCTTCGGGGACCGCTATCTCTAGAGATCACAAGAGCAATAGCGTACGCATGTGACCACTGCAGAAATCTGCTCTTCGTGCTAACTGGATCAGAAGTAGGGCTCCTTCATGATTTCATAGGCATAGAGGATCCGGAAGCCCCCCTCTATGGAAGAGTGAGCATGGAAATTCGTCTTGAAAAGTTCTCAAAGCACCTTTCACGTCAATTCCTTGTTGCAGGCTTTAAAGAAGCTGGAATTACTCCATCACAAGAATTCCTCGAAGAGGCTGTCACTAAGCTTAACGGTGTTGTAGGATGGCTGACTAAGCTGGGTGCACGCTGCATGAAGTATGGATATGCCGATCGCAAGCTCATAGGCTTGGTTTTAGAGGAAGCCAGCGGTCTCGTTGTCTTAGAGCTGCAGCACTTTCTTGAAACAAGACCCCTTGAGGCTAGGAGACGCTACATTACGGTGCTAAAAGCTGTTGCCGCCGACAAGGCTTCTTGGTCTTCAATTAAGAGGTCGCTAGAAGAAGAGGAGGCTAAGTCTATCTCCGACAGCGTCTTCTACAATCTGCTCGAGTCGCTCCTTAAAGCTAGCATTCTAGCGAAGAGCGACGACCACTACGTTTTTACTGATCCCATTACAGCCCATGCCGTCACCAAGCTCTGAGCTATAATGATGCACTACCGTAAAATCGCAGCTACTCTCTTCATATATCTTGGGAAGGTGTCCACATCTTGGCCGTATTGAGGATTGGCACCTCAGGCTGGGACTACGTAGACTGGGTAGGCGTTTTCTACCCCTCAGAGAAGCGTAAGCTGGAGTATTACTCTAAAGTCTTCAACACAGCCGAGGTGGACTCCACATTCTACTCCCTCCCAATCCCCAGAGTTGTCGAATCTTGGGTGAGGCGCACTCCAAAAAGCTTTGTCTTCGCAGCAAAGATCCCCAGAACAATCACCCACAAGAAGATGATAGACCCCAAAATGGACGTCGCAAAGGACCTCGACCTCTTTCTCTCTCTAATGATGCCTCTTCACGACGCTGAAAAGCTCGGGCCGTTGCTCTTTCAGCTTCCACCCGGCTTAAAGTATGATCTCTCACGGCTTGAAGGACTGCTCTCTTTCCTCCCCTCTGGCTATAAGTTTGCCGTGGAGTTCCGAGATCCTTCTTGGCTGAAGAACGAAGTTTACAAGCTTCTCGACAAATACTCTGTGGCATACACCATAGTTGACGAGCCACTGCTTCCTTCAATCTGCCAAGTGACAGCTGACTTCACCTACATTAGGTGGCATGGAAGAGGGCAGCGTCCTTGGTACAACTACCGCTACAAGCGGGAAGAACTGGCTGAGTGGATTCCCAGAATACGCGAACTAGAGGGCAGCGTCAAGGAGATCTACGGCTACTTCAACAACCACTTCCACGGCTACGCCTGCGAATCAGCCCTCATGGTTCTGGAAATGCTCGGAGTTCTTACACCCGAACAAGCAGAAGCCAAGAAAAGAGTAGACCAACACTTCAAAACTGGAAGGGCACTCGTGCCTCCACCCGCCGCTAAGGCTAAGGGGCTTCAAGCCTACCTCCTAGCGCAGAGCAGCGATCCCTCTCAGCTCATCCTCCTCTTCACCGACGAGCGCAGAGTTAAGAGAGCTTCAGAGATCCCCGTGGAGCAAGTAATTATTGAGGAGGCTTCCCCAACATACATCAAAGCCAAAGTCAAGGACTACACAGTCATAGTGGATGCTGAAAACAAGGTCATCTTACACAACTGTGCAGACTTCTCCAGAGTCTCCGTAGCCAAGCAGTTCTGCAAGCACCTAGCAAGGCTCTTCACAGCACTGCCCAGAGAGCTAGCAGCTAACATCTTGAGAAACCTCAACAGCGAGCTGGAAGAATGGACGTTCAAACCTCTCACTGGAGAGGAGGAAGATATGCAGAGCTAATTTATAACTAACGGGGAGGGTTAGTTACTAACGGGGGACGTTAGTGCTCTTTGACCTACGCCCTAAGACCAGTAGAGAAGATCTTTTCAACAGAGATCAAGAACTCCAAAGCCTCCTACAAGCTATCGAACTCAAAGAGCCTCTCATCATAGTTTACGGGCTAAGGAGAGTGGGCAAGAGCAGCCTGGTTAAAGTGGCTCTAAACATGGTTAAACGGCCAAGCCTAATGATAGACGTAAAAGGCATACTCTACGAGTACGGAAACGTTTCAAAGAATACTCTCATGAGAGAAATTGCCAGAGCCTTTACGGAATCCCTACCTCTCCTCGAAAAAGCTGGCTTCAAGATCAGAGAAGCCCTCCAGAGAGTCAAGGGCCTCCGGATAAAGGACCTTGAGGTAACTCTAGAACCAACTCGCAAACCCAGCTTCACCGAGCTTCTCCAAGCACTTAACTCATGGTGTGAGCGACAAGGAACTCACTTCATCCTAGCTTTAGACGAAGCTCAATACCTTCGAGCTACTGGAGGCATACGCTACGACGGCTTAATTGCATGGTCCATCGACAATCTCCCGCACTTAGTGTTCATAGTGACTGGAAGTCAGGTTGGCGTGCTCCGAGACTTCCTAAGACTAGAAGACCCAAAAGCACCTCTCTTCGGCAGATTTCACAGAGACATCTTCCTAGATCGCTTCGATGAAAAAACTTCAATAGAGTACCTCACTCAAGGCTTCAGCGAAGCCGGGGTATCCATACCGAGAGATGAGGTGCTAGATGCAGTAGCTAAGCTTGATGGAGTTGTCGGCTGCCTCACCTACTATGGCTATTATCGAGCCTACATGAAACAGACGCATAAACGCTCTCTCAGCCAAGTTTTCAAGGAGCTAGCAGCTCTGGAAGCAGAGGAACTTGAACGCCTAATTGCTCCCTCTAGGAAAAGATATCTCGCCATCCTAAAGGCGGTAGCCTCCGGGCTACATAGATGGAGTGAGATCAAAGGCTACATTGTCGCCACCGCTGGAGGAATAGAGGACTCTCGGTTCTCTAAGCTGCTAGAAAACCTCGTGAAGTACGGCTATCTGCGCAAAGCTAATGCTGAATATCAGATAACCGATCCCATAACATTGCATCTAGTGCGCAGCCATTCTCTCTAAAATCTCAGCTCTTCAATAGGGACGCCACGGCTCTTCCTCAGCAAGACCAGTGAAACCCCAGCGAAGATGAAGATCCATGCAAACAAAGATACGGCAGCCAGCTTTAGGTTCACTGCTTGAAGCAGCTCTCCCCCACTAAGCCACCAGAGATAGGAGCCTGTAGGAGGTATGGCTCCCGTTGAATGGTACACGAGGAGCGCCGGAATGGTCGACAGCGGTATAACGTAAACTAAGTTGCCGAAGTCAACCCAGAGCTGCGCATAGGCTATGAACGCCAATATCAAGGGAACAAAGCTCATCATGGACAAAGCCCTAGTCCTCCTAGTAACGACTAAAACCAGGGCTAGCATGTAGGCAAGCCAGTAAAGCACCACGCCGCTCAGTACTAGGTCGACAAAAACTGCCGCTGGATTTTCAACGTGTGGAATTACTCCCCACTTCATGTAAGTGCATCCAATTACTGAGAAAATGATAACCGCCACGATTATTATGATTGCAGCCAAGCTGGCTACAAAGTCTTCAACCATCAGAGTCGCCGGAGAAGCTCTGGTGAACTTCGTTAAATAGCGGGCAGCTCTAGACGTGTAGAGGACGCTATACGCCAAGCCCACTGCAACAGCGGCCATAGAGAGCAGACCAAGGAAGCTATATGCCATAGCTGCATTGATGTTCACAACGTAGACATCCCACTCAGTCTGCGCTGGCGCCCCCCTGCTGAATACAAAGAGCCACATGAGAACCCAGAACTCTATGAAGACTATACCCCACCCCAAGATCTCAAGATTTGTTAGGAGATCCTTCATCTTAAGCTTCAAGTAGAGGGTCAAGGCTCATCCACTCACGGCAAGCTCATACACTTTATCAAGCGTTGTCAGCCTTGATAGAGGCTCGCCAACATCCCCTACAACGACGCTATAGGTTCTGCCAGCCACTTCAAACTTCAGGAGAGCGTCATCAACCTCGCCTACAGCAAGTCTGGCTTCAAGAAGCTCGCTTGCAGCAATAGGGCCATACAGCCTACCCTCAAATACAAACACCGTGCTCCAATCCCTCAGCACCGGGAGAAGCCACGTCTCATGGGTGTTAAGAAGAATAACACCCTTAAACTCCTTGAAATACTCAAGGAGTCTCCCCTTCCTAGC
>JAGHCH010000066.1 GCA_021160575.1 Thermoproteota archaeon
ATTCGATAGTCGTATAGGTGGAAGACCTTAGTTTCGGCTCCCTCTTCCTCAGCAGCCTTCAGAGCGAGGTAGAGAAGCTTGGCGGTGTTGCCGTATTTTCTTGGTGAGCCATTAAAGCCTAGGATCCTCAAGGGAGGCGCACCTCCGCGCCGAAGAAGGCTGCTATGGAGAAGGGGGGCGGATTATATAAGCTTCAAGGCTTCACTCCTTGGAAGAGCATAATTACATCGAAGGGGGTTGCTCTTCGCTCCTTCACCTCGATGGAGTGGAAAAGCTCAGCGAGAAGTTCCTCAGCTCTTCTGCCAGCAAGGGATGAAAGAACTACATAGATTCTTCCTCCACTCTTTAAATGGTAATAGGAGAAGCGAAGCATGCTCTCAAGGAGTTCCAGCTTCTCGCCAGCGCACCACGCCGCTTCTACCAAGTTTCTTGGCTGTAGGGGGAGGTAGGGAGGATTGACCAAGGCTACATCAAAGAGCTGCTTAACCTCTAGAGAGGAAGCATCAGCCGTTAGCACATCCACCTTGCCTTGCAGATTGTGGAGCCTAGTGTTCATTAAGGCATTCTTAGCGGCGATGGGGTTCACATCGAAAGCTAAAACTCTAGATGCAGTTCTCGCCGCCAAGCAGGTAAGCACTCCGGAGCCACAGCCCACCTCCAAGATCTCCCCTTGAAGAGGAAGCACCTTTGCGAGGAGCTCTGTGGAGATCACGCCTCGAGGATCAAAGACTTCGGGTAGCAGTATGAATTCCTCTCCCATGAACCTGATCCGCTGAAGCCTCCTCCGCCATCCTCTAGTGTTGTAGGCGTAGAGCAGCTTGGAGAGAATTTCCGGGAGGAGCGGCATACTTCAGCCTACCTAGTGACTTGAAGTCTCTGTACAGCCTCTAAGGATTGCTTAGCTTCGCTATTTGTTTCAAAGTATCTTCGCACTGGCTCAAGGATCTCTATGAGCACCTCAGCCACAGCGTTCTTGAGGTCGAGGGGGTGGATCTCGCCTCTGCAGTAGGCTTCTTCCAGCTCACGATAGCTGTGAAGCTCTAAGGTGCCCCCGCCAAGCTTCTTTGACCTTGCCACCTGTAGGCAGTCTCGCTCCCTAAAGACTATGTACTTGGCGATCTCTAAGATGGGGTTGTAGGAGGTCTCCCTCTCTGGACAGAAGGCTTTCCTAATCTTCTTGCGTATGTCCTCTGGGCTATCATAGATGAAGATACAGGTCTCTGGAAGGCTCTTGCTCATCTTCACATCGGATAGAGCTACCTGCATCTTATCCTTGTCGAGAGGCCATACTGGCGGGGGAGCTAGTCCTAAGAGGAGGTGATGGTGCAGTGAAACTGGCTTCCAGTAGCCGAGCTTAGGTCCAACCTCCCTAGCCACCATGTTGGCTTTCCTTTGATCCATACCAAGCTGGCATAGGTCTACCCTCATGTGGAAGATGTCGGCTACCTGCATGGGGGTGTAGATGAGATCTACCACCTTCTTGGCTTCAAACTCCTTTCTTCCGGCGATTTCAAGGGTTCTTCTCGCTCTGGTGATGGTGAGCTCTCTAGCCACTTGGAGAACTTTGGTCCAGTAGTCTAGGTCGTCGTAGAGTTCGTCAGCCATTATGAACTCTACTTTATCGGCTGGAACGCCACAAGCTACCCAAGCGTGGATGAAATGCTTGGCGGCTAGCCGGATGTTCTCTAAGTCTCCTCCCAGCTTGTTGTTGATCCATGCATGGTAGGTGGCTAGGAGCACCTTGACTTTAACTCCTGCTTCGACGAGATCTCTCATCTTATAGGCGCAGAGGAGCCCAGTTCCAAGGTGAACTAAGCCGGAGGGCTCGAAGCCGTTGTAGGCTACTGGGTGCTCCTTGGTTTCGAGGAGCTGGCGCAGCTCCTCCAGCGTGACTACTTCCTCGATGGGTTCTCGGGTGATGAGCTCTATGCGCCTCTCGATATCCATGTAGAGCCCCTCGTTTAGGAGTATGTCGATAGCTTATATAGGTAGGGCTTCCACGCATATTTACGCTGCATGGATGGTGATGCGCATGGGCAAGGTGCGCTATGTGTGCCTTAAATGCCAATCTAAGAAGGGAGGCGGCTTCTTCAGCGTGGAAGCTGGTGTAAAGACAGTGAAGTGCCCGTATTGCGGCAGTAGAAAGGTTAGAAGGCTTGGGTGAACGCTTTATCCTTCCTCTTACACCTCTCTCAGAGTAGAGAGTTTAAGGAGGGAAGAGTTTTATGGCTAAGGTTGATGTTGGAGAGGACTTCTTCAAGCTGCTACACCCGAAGGTGACCACCCTTATAGTAGCGGTGGATGAGCAGGGGAAGCCTAATGTCATGGCATGCTCTTGGGCTATGCCAGTCAGCGAGGAACCGCCTCAAGTGGCGATCTCTCTTTGGAGGGAGAGCTACACCAACGAGCTAATCAAGAAGACCAAGGAGTTCACGGTGAACATCCCGCCAGCCAAACTGCTAAAACAAGTCTGGATTGCTGGCACTAAGAGTGGGAAAAAGGTAGATAAAATCAAGTTGGCTGGCTTCGCTCCACAACCTTCTAGGAAGGTGAAGCCACCAGTGATAGCGGAGTGCATTGCCCACATGGAGTGCAAGTTGAGCCAAGCTGTTGAAGCTGGAGAGTGCACATTGTTCATAGGAGAGGTGGTAGAAGTCTACGCCGACGAAGAACTGTTCAAAAAGGGAATGTGGAGCTTAGAAAAGGCGGAGCTACTCCTCCATGCCGGGGGCAAGTTGTTCATTACTCCATCGGGGAGGCAGCTAAAGCCCTAGCCTCGCTATCTTCCCTTTGGCAAGAACCTGCTGAGAACCTCTGCGAAGCCGGGGAGCATCCTAGTCTGCAGTAGAACTTTGCCGGGTCCATGAAGTTCGAGGACAAGGCCTTCTCCTCCGAAGAGGAAGGATTTCCACCCGCCGAACTTTCTGACGTTGAAGTCTATGGTGTCTTGGAAGGCTACCAGGTGGTAGTTGTCTACAACCATTTTCTCCCCAGCTTTGAGCTCCTTCTCGACGATTCCGCCATAGCTGTTCAGCCACACTCCCCCGGTTCCAAAGAGCCTCATCCAAACGAGCCCGCCAGCGCCCTCAGCTATTAGCCCACGTAGACCCCTCCACTTGAGTTCATAGTCTACATCGCCGTGGTGGGCTAAGTAGCTGGTATCTTGCACTAGCAGCCCCTCGCCCCTTAGCTCGCAGTAAGTGATTTCGCCGGGAACGGGAGGTGCCAGCCAGACCGTGCCTCCGCCAGCTCCAGCTACGAAGGTGTTGACAAAGACGCTCTCTCCGACGGTGAAGCGCCGTAGAAAGCCCTTGAAAACTCCTCCAGCAGTTTTAGTCTCTATGGAGAGATCGCCCTCCATAGCCATCATGGCTCCAGCTTCAGCAGTAACTTTCTCTCCTGGGGCGAGCTCCATCTTTAGAACAGAGTAAGCTGGGCTCTTCAAAACCTCATATTTCATAGCCTCAAACCTCCAGCAACCCGGAAGAGGGGTTGCAGTATAAAAAGATAGTGGTGC
>JAGHCH010000080.1 GCA_021160575.1 Thermoproteota archaeon
AGAGTGGGCTTCAGGCCACTTGGCGCCAGTCTTCTCCATTAGTTCCACCAAGCCCACTTGAGTCACAGAAGTTGCCGGAACCCTGTCCACAGGAGCTCCTCTAAGGGCATTCAATACACGTTCCCTCGGAGTCAACTAATTAGACACCTCGCAAGACTTTGCGCGGCTTATTTCAAATCGCTAACCCTCTTTAAATTAAATCTTCGGCGTGAGGAAAAGCACTCATCCTCTTCTCTTGCCTCAAGAAACTCTGCTTTAGGAAGGGCAACAAGACTCCTCAAAAGTTTGACGTGACTTCAGATAATTACCGCAGCTAGTAGGCAGGGGCTGCCTTCAAAAACTACGCCGAGACTTAGAGTCGGCTGAAAAATAAATGGCTGCAAAGTAACTAGCCCTTAGCCTAAAGGAGCTGAAAAGCCTTCTCCTTCTTGCATGTTCCCCTTCTTTAGTCTGGCAGGTTTTCCTGACAGCCATTCAGGAAAACTTAGAAAAAAGCAGCGGAGTAACATTGTTCTTAGAAGGCTTGTTGAAGAGTGGACTGGTTTGCCGGGTACTACGCTGAAGAGCTTTGATGACAGCTATCAAGCTAGGAGAGTTATCTATACTGTTGGGCATTCAACTAGGAGATTGGAGGGACTTGTAAAGCTGCTGAAGAAGCATGGCATAGACTTAGTGGTGGATGTGAGGAGATTTCCAACTTCATCAAAGTACCCTGACTTTAAGAGGGAAAAGCTGTCAAAAGTGCTCGAGGAGAAAGGTATTCAGTATGTTTGGCTGGGGGAACTTCTAGGAGGATATCGTGAAGGCGGCTATGAAGCTTACATGAAAACTGACGGTTATAAGAGGGGCTTGGAGAAGCTGTTGAGGATCATCAGAGGCTTTAAGAGGCCAGCAATTATGTGCTCTGAAAAGCTGTGGTTTAGATGTCACCGAAGGTTCATTTCGGATAGCCTTGTCAAGCTGGGGTTTGAGGTTATCCACATTATCGACGAGGAGCACACCTATAGGCATAGGGGTAGAGGCTGAAGGCGGCGTGGTGTAAAGCTGATATGACCAGCTATGAGGACCTCATAATCAATGTGAGCAACCATATTTCATCGCTCTGCTACTCGGTTCTGAGGTTTGAGCCCTATGGAGAGTGCGAATATAGGTGTCTATACTGCTATGCTCGCTGGTATAGGAGTGAGCGTGGCAGCAGCTTTAGAGCATTTCTCAAGCTGGCTAGAAGAGTTAAAGAATTGAAGCTGAAGCCTATTCCAGCCCGGCTTTCCACGCTTGTCGAGCCCTTTCAGCCAGCAGAGGAAGAAGCAAGGGCTAGCTTGAAGCTGCTAAACACATGCTTGAAAATCGGCTATCCAATGGTAGTTAACACTAAGAGCACCTTAGTTTGTCGAGAGCCTTGGAGAGGTCTTCTAAAGAAGATGAGTGAAAATGGCTTGGTGGTTGTTCAGTTTTCTCTTCTAACTCTTGATCAAGGGGTTTCGAGGAGGCTTGAGCCAAATGCTCCAAGCCCCTGGGAGAGGCTTTCAGCAATGGAGACTCTAACCAGTTTAGAGATCCCGGTAGTGTTGAGGCTCTCACCGTTCATTCCTGGAATCTCGCTCTATCCATCAGTGGAGGAGTTGGCTGAACAGCTCTCTAGGATTGGAGTTCTCCACGTAGTAGCTGAGGCGTTGAGACTTCCTCCCAGCGAGATGAATAAGATTCGAGAGCTGCTGAGCTTGAAGCTTGAGGTGGAGCCGTATAGCTTCGCCGATGAAAGTCTGGTTAAAGTGGATCTCGCAGCGAGGCTCTCTGAGTATGTGAAGCTGGCCTCGGAGCTGGAGAGAAGGGGGATTCGCTTTGCCACTTGCAAGGAGGGGTTGTTCAGTTTGCATACAGCCCTAGATTGCTGTGGCTTCTACCTGTTATCGCATAGTGGAAAAAGAGCTACTCTCTATGAAGTGTACCTTGAGGCTTTGAAGAGGCTTCTGCCAGTAGAAGAGGTTTTGCCCATCTTGAAGAGGAGGGGAGATCTAGTGGTGGCTGAGGAGGTTGAGAGGTATCCTAATCCTTTGAGGAAGCGCTTGAGGGCTCATGAAAGGAGGATGCTCAGAGTTGTTGGGAACGGCGAGGTCTTGAGTAGGATTTCTCCGGAATTAGTGGTTGATGAGGGACTGGTTAAAGCGAGGCCTATAAGAGCCAGAGTTAGGAGCTGGCTCCACTAATACATGATATTTAACATTTATACGGTAGATTGCTATGTAGTAGTTTGATGATGAGTGCCGTCGACTCCGACTCCTTCGGGGGTCGGGGATGACGAGCCTCACTCTCATCTGACTCTCTTCTAGCAGTTAACGCGGAGAGAGCCGAGCCTTGGCGACGAGAAGCGTCCCAGGATGGCCTAATGCTCCAGTTCCAGTATGCTATGGCGGCGATCCCAGAGCCTTAACTTTCTGCTGCCATCCTAGGTATCCGCTCACCTTTGCTGAGGCTTGTAGGTTGAAGGAGATGCTAAAGATAGTTGGCTTGGGTGTTGAGAGGTATCTTGAGGTGAAGGAGAGGTTTTCGAAGGCGGCTGGCTGGGATAGCAGTGAAGTGTGCTTTGGCTCGCTATCCTACTGCTGCATGAGGCGAAGAGGCTGCCCCTACAGGGATACTGCGCTCGCCCGAATTTATGATCACGGCTATGAGCACATGCTGGAGGAATACTTTCTCCGAAAGAGAGTTCTTGCTGTAAAGCTACTCGAGGCTTGCAGCAATCAGAGCCTTGTGAAGCCTTATCTTGAGGCTGAGAAGAGCGCTATCATGGAGCTGGGCAGAGGGGATCTCATCAAACTCCTCAACACGCAGCTGTGACTGGGCTATATGGCGCACTTGAACACCTTAGTGGTTAGATCGCCGTGTATCACCATCCGCTCCTCCAGCACTTCTATGCCGCTGGTCTTCAAGGCGCTTCTGAAGATGTTTGGAGCCGCAGTTATAGCCACCAGCGTTGAACCCCTACATGCCCTGCTCAGCGCTCTAGCGAAAAGCGGGTAGAGTTTTCGCAGAATCCTCGGCGAATAGTATCTTCTGCCGTAGGGAGGATTAACCACTACTACTTCCGGCTGCACCTTGAGGAAGCTGTCGAGCCTTGTGGAGTCGGCTACTATCAAGTCTATAGTATCGCTTACCTCCGCAGAAGAGGCATTGGCGCGGGCACCTCGGAGGTATTCAGCGTTCTTGTCGATTCCGAGGAGAGGCACTTCTCGCTGCTGAATTTTTTTCAGTGCATTCTTGAAAAAGGCTTGGTGTTCCTCGAGGCTAGTGAAGGCCAGCTTGAAGTAGGCATAGCTCTTCCTGAATTTTCCCGGAGGGGTTCTCCTTGCTAGGAGAGCTGCTTCGATGAGTACGGTGCCTCCACCGCACATTGGGTCCATTAGCAAATGCCTTTCAGACCACCCGCTCAGCTTTATGAGAGCTGTGGCTATGGTGCTGCTGAGGGCGGCGGGGTGGTCGTAGACCCTATAGTTTCTCTTGTGAAGAGATTCACCAGTGGTGTTTATTCCAAGGAAGAAGTCTCTGTCTCTGAGCTGGCAGAGGATTTCCACATCGGGGTTATTTAGGTTCACTTTGAGGCGCACCCCCGTTGAGGAGCGGTAGCTGTCTATCACTGCTTGCCCCACGGCTGCAGCTATGTCCATGCTTGTAAAGGGATGAGTTCCGAAGCGGTCGGCTCTGACAGCGAAGCTCTGCTCTGAAGCGATGAAGAGAGCATAGTCCACCCGCCTAGCTGCCTTGTAGATCTCCTCCAAGCTGCTCACTTCGCCTCTCCAGAGGAGGAGTATCACCTTGTGGAGGAGGCGAGCTTCTATGTTGAGCTTGTAGATGGCGGAGAGCGGTGCCTTGAAGAACAGCTTGCCTATTGAGATCTCAGCTTTAACGCCTAGCAGCTGCTCTACCTCTAGGGCTGCTAGATCTTCAAAGCCGTAGACCGTCGTGGCTGCAAAGGCGAAGTTTTTAGAGGGCACTTGAAGGGGCACCTCGATAGGGAGGTTAATGCAGAAAAAGGTATAACTTGCTAACTGAAATAGACTTTTCAAAAAGTTGTAGCTTTCCAGTCATCTTCTCGTCACCTTCATTGAGGTGCATTGGTTGAGCGGAGTAAGGCAGCCCATCGGGGAGATCAAGCCGCCAGCCGGAACAGAAGGCTTTGAGATGAGAGTTCTCTCAAGCGATGTGGGGAGAGGAGATTATATTGAAGTAGAGCACAATGGGAGGAGCTACCTCCTCATCGTGAGGAGTATAAAGAGGGCGCGCGACGAAGTTGTCGCTGAGTGCTTAATTGTGGGAAGCGCCCCTAGAACACCCTTCACCCCAGGGGCGCCAGTCTACAGGGCCAGCGAAGAGATCATCGGTAGAGAGCTCAAGATAGAGACATCTCCTGAGAAGGGGATATACATAGGGCTTCTCCGAGGACACGGCATACCAGTCTGCCTTCCAATAAAGAATTTTGGCAGAGTGTTCATCGTAGGGAAGACTGGATCTGGAAAGTCCTACACGATTGGAGTCGTTGCTGAGGAGCTAATGAAGAAAAAGATCCCCTTGGTGATAATAGACACCCATGGGGAATATTCTAGCCTAAAGGTGAAGGGAGATGTTCTCGATGAAACCTTTAAGGTTGTACCGAGGAGCTATGCGGATCAAGTGGTGGAGTTTGCTGACCTTAGGTATAATCCTGGAGGAGAGATCAGTTTAGATCTGTTGGATGAAGCCGAGCCAGAGGACCTAGTGGAGATAGGTAGGTGCACAATAGTAAAC
>JAGHCH010000107.1 GCA_021160575.1 Thermoproteota archaeon
GTATTCTAACCCCCTCTCAGAAGAAATCCCTTTATCAAAGGGGTGCTTGAGCTTCCTCATTTCAGTGGCGAGATCGGCTCGCTCAATGAACTCCTTTGGCGCATAGCGCCCTGTCAGCACTATAGTGGTATCCTTTGGCGCGCTTTCAATGAGGGCTAGGACATCCTTCACCGAGACTAAGCCTATATGCGCCGCCAAGTTCACCTCGTCCAGTATCAGAACATTCGGCTTCTCAGCTGCCTGGAGAGCCCTTTTAGCGTACTCTAAAGCTCTTTGAGCCAGCTCCTTGTCTTCGGGGGATGGCTCCGCTAAGTTGATGAAGTGAGGTTTTCCGAACTGCTGAACCTCAAGTAGGGGTTGAAGCTTCTCTTGCACCTTGTATTCTCCCACATCCTTTCTGCCTTTGAGGAACTGCACCACCAGTACTCTTTTTCCATGTCCTATAGCTCTCAAAGCCAGTCCGAAGGCGGCTATGGTTTTTCCCTCTCCCTCACCAGTGTAGACATGTACGCGTGGCTTGAGCCTTTTCATTGTCTGCACTCTCAAGTAGCTGTGTTTAAAGTGAAGGACTATGCTCTGAGAAAAGGATTATGGCTAGAGTTCGCAGACACCCTTGGGGCAGACAGCCTCATACTCTGAGCTAGCGATAACTGCCTCCTCCGGCTCTACTGAGACGTAGAGGACTTGCTTCCTCTTGCTTCCGTAGCGGTAGACGGTTACGCCCTTGCACTTGAGTTCGTAGGCCAGCATGAAGGCTTTCCTTATTTCATCGGCTGGTGCGTGCTGAGGTAGGTTTATGGTCTTAGCAACTGCATTGTCAACATATTTTTGGAAGGTAGCTTGCATCTTCACATGCCACTCCACCGGTAGGTCTAGAGCTGTTACAAAGAGTTCCTTTATGTCGTCTGGCACCTCAGGGATGTTTTGGAGACTGCCAGTTTTAGCAATCTTTCTGACTAGATCGTAGCTATAGAAGCCTCTCTCCTTGGCGATCTCCTCGAAGAGGGGGTTGACTTCAAGGAGTCTTGTTCCTTCGAGGACTTCTCGGACGTAGACTACTGCGAAGAGGGGTTCTATGCTGCTGGTGGTGCCAGCGATAATGCTGATAGTGCCAGTAGGCGCTATCGCTGTGGTGGTGGCATTGCGAATGTTGGAGTAACCCATCTTGGGCCAAATGCTCTTATCGATTGCTGGAAAGGAGCCGCGCTGCTCGGCGAGTTCCACGGACTTCTCCTTGGAGATCCTCCAGATGAAGGACATCACCTTTTCAGCTATTCTCAAAGCTTCCTCTGAGTTGTAGGGGATACCCATCTTGATCAGCATCTCAGCGAAACCCATTACGCCAAGACCTATCTTCCTCGTTCTCAGAGTAGCTTCACGGATCTGTGGAATGGGATACTCATTGACGTCGATGACGTTATCGAGGAAATGCACAGCAATACGGACTGTCTCTTCGAGTTTCTCCCAGTTTATCTCACCGCCATCAACCATCTTAGAGAGGTTGATGGAGCCAAGGTTACATGATTCAAAAGGTAGGAGGGGTACTTCTCCGCAATTGTGGCTTATGAAGCCGTTGGACACATAGCAGCTGAAAGAGGGGACGGTTAGATCGTAGACTACTTCTTCACCAGCAGCTTCGATGCTCTTTACGGTAGCATGGGGGGGATCGATCTTCGTTTTTTGCAGCTTGACTTTCGCTGCCTTCAGCCCTTCAAAGCCTATTTTCTCCATGAACAGCTTTCTGCTGTAGTTGGCGATTACCAGCTCATAGTAGCCTCTTGACTTGTACACTCTAGCCTTTCCGCAGCGATCCACATACTTGAAGAACCGCGTGAATGGTCTGGTGTAGATCTTAGACTTGATGCCGAAGAGCAGGAGTAGGGTCTGTATTTCCTTTAGCATGGATTTGTGCTTGGACGTTAACCTTATTGCTTTATCCTTATCGACGTATCCATCAGCGGTGAATAGCCCCCTTAAGAAGGCTGCAAGGTCGCTTAGGCGCAGCCAGTACACTATCTCAGGGAGGGAACAAGCCCCGCCGCAGTTGGCTAGGAGGCTGCTGAAGAATTGATAGGCTTCACCCTTCACACTGATTCTAATGGTGCTTCCATAGCGCTTTGGCCGGGCTTTCGCCTTGAACTTCTTTGACAGGATATGGGCAATCTTCTGAGCTATGGCGTGTTCTTCATTGCTGAAGTAGAAAATTGCCCTTCCCCCGCTTATGCATCCGTCACCGACGAGCCATCCCAGAGCAAAAGCCAGATCTTCTCCAATGTTTATGCAGCCGTACTCATCCCCAAGGGCAAGTCTAGCTAAGAGAATCTTGTCTCCTGGCTTTAGTTTGCAAGCCTTCTTCCAGCCATTAATGGTAGCCACTTTATGGTCGGGGGTAGCCAGAAGCTCATAGCCTTCTTGGGTAGTAATCTTGACAATCTTCTTCCTCCCGAGCTTCCATACGAAGGCAGAGGCCTTCTCTGGAAGGCTGAGAGCCAACTGCTTGCCATGAATAGTTGTATAGATCACTTGCTTGCTGAGAGGAAGCAGTATTGAGCACTCATAGGCAACTAAGCGTTCACCATTCTTTGCACCTTGGCTGCTAGCTAGAATGCCTAGTCCAGAGTTTTCAGCAATATCATAGAGGTCGTCAACTTTTATAAGCCCTAAAGGTGTTAGGACGCGAGTCCCACTTGCTATGCATGGGTTGGTGGCTTCTATTTGTCCTAGTTCGGGTGTTGGGTTTTTGCGGTTGATTTCATCGATGAAGATGAGCCCGGGGTCTCCGGAGCTCCAAGCGGAGGCTACCATGAGTTCGAAGACGTCCTTGGCTGGAAGAGTTTTGACGACTTCTCCAGTGCGGGGGTTGATGAGCTCGTAGTCGTCTTCTTTTTTGACTGCTTCCATAAATTTGTCTGTGACTGCAACGGAGATGTTGAAGTTCTCCAAGATGCCCTCCATGCTTTTAGCGGTGATGAACTCCACTATATCCGGGTGATCAACACGTAAAATACCCATGTTGGCGCCACGCCTCTTTCCCCCTTGCTTGATAACCTCGGTTGCCACGTCGAAGATCTTCATGAAGGAGACGGGCCCGGATGCCACACCCATCGTCGATCTTACGAGATCTCCTTTGGGGCGGAGCTTGGAGAAGGAGAAGCCTGTTCCACCTCCCGACTTGTGTACTATGGCCATGTATTTGAGGGCGTCGAAGATCCCCTCGATGGAGTCCTCCACCGGTATGACGAAGCATGCTGAAAGCTGCCCCATGGGGGTTCCAGCGTTCATCAAGGTTGGAGAATTGGGAAGAAACTCTAGGTTCTTCATGACTTCATAGAATGTTTTTGCAGTTCTGTCGGGATCGCCGCCATAGCGCCTATCAGCGGAGGCGACGGCTTTGGCGACCCTCCAAAACATTTGGCTTGGAGTCTCTATGATGTTGCCGTGCTCATCCTTTAGGAGGTACCGGTGCTTTAACACGCGAATAGCGTTTAGGGTGAGCTTGAGGTCATCATAGACTCCTAAAAGCCGCTTAGCCTCCCTTACCTCAGTTCTGCGCTTTCTATAGATGATGTATGCTTTAGCCGTTCGAGCATAGCCCATGCGAATTAAGGTTTCTTCCACTATATCTTGGATATCTTCAACGCCGGGTATTTGCCCGGGGAAGCGTTCGTCAAGAGCTTTAACCACCATATCGGCAGCTTGCTCAGCTGCCTCTAAGCTGCCTTCACCAGCAGCTAGCATGGCACGGTAAATAGCACGGACGATCTTCTTCTCGTCGAAGGGGACTATGTGCCCATCCCTCTTCCGAATCTTCTCCGGGGGCATCAAGATACACCTAAAAGACTCTTTCACAGCACCATATAAAAAGCAAGCCATGGAGCTCCAACACTTATAAGAGAGTTTCAAGTATAGGAGTAAAAAGCTCCTGGAGGTTTCTGGATCTTTGCCCAGCTTCAAGGTTAGAGACCTAGATATAGCAGTTACCTTTAGAGATGTGGTGCTGCTCCCCGGCTACACTTCGGTGGAGCCCCGTGAAGTTGACCTAGCTACCAAGGTGACAAAGCGGAGAGAGCTCTCTGTGCCCATAGTGTCCTCGCCCATGGACACTGTCACTGAGGCGGAGATGGCCATAGCGATGGCTAGGCTTGGAGGGCTGGGAGTTCTACATCGAAACTGCACCGTTGATGAACAGGTAGAGATGGCTAGAACTGTAAAGAGGGCTGAATCTTTTATCATCAGAGATGTAGTAACCCTCACCCCTGATCAAACTGTTGGAGATGCCTTGAAGATCATGGAAGCAAAGTCCATTTCCGGGCTGCCCGTGGTTGACAGCGAAGGCAGACTGGTGGGTATCATCACGAGGAGAGATGTAGCCTTTGCTGAAGACCTCTCAGCTAAGGTTGCTGAGGTGATGACGAAGAAGGTGATCACCGTCGGGGAGGATATCACAGTTGAGGAAGCTAAGAGGATCATGAGGAAGCACAAGATTGAGAAGCTGCCTGTAGTCGACGAGAAGGGCTTCTTGAAGGGCCTCATCACCATGAAGGACCTGGTCTCAAGGGAGCGCTTCCCCAACGCTTCAAGGGATGAGCAGGGTAGGCTCTTAGTAGCTGCTGCGATCTCCCCCTTCGACCTTGAAAGAGCAAAGAGGCTTGACCGATGGATGGACATACTAGTCATGGATGTGGCGCACTTCCACAATGAAAACTGCATAAGCGCGGCTGCCAAGCTATTGAAGGAAGTCAGCGCAGAAGTCATTGTAGGCAACATCGGAACCTACAGAGCTGCGGAGGATGTTATCACCAAATTGGAGGGCGTCGCCGGGCTGCGCGTGGGAATAGCTTCGGGAAGCATCTGCATAACTGGAGAGGTTACGGGAGTGGCAGCTCCTACGCTCTTCGCCGTAATGGAGGTTGCACGAGCACTCCACGACTATGGTGCAGACATACCGATCATAGCTGATGGAGGCATTAGAAGCTCTGGCGACGCTGCTAAAGCCTTGGCAGCCGGAGCCTCAGCGGTGATGTGTGGCTTCCTCTTAGCTGGCTGCAAGGAGGCTCCTGGAGCTCCAGTGGTTGTGGGAGGCAAGATGTACAAGTACTATAGAGGTATGGGTAGCCCAGCTGCTAGAGCCAAGAGGTTCGCTAAGGATCGCTATCAGCAGCCAGCCAAGGAGATCGCCGAGGGAGTTGAAGGCTTGGTGCCTTACAGAGGTGAAGTAGCTACGGTGCTGAGAGAGCTGATCGCTGGGCTGCAAGCATCCTTCGGCTACGTCGGCGCTAGAAGCATTCGAGAGCTCTGGGAGAAGGCGCGGTTCGCGTTGATCACGCCCATAGGTAGGCAGGAGATAGGGGGACACGACATCATACCCATGGAGAGAACTCCGTGAAATCTCCATGTTCAGTAGGTTTCAAGCCGTAGTCCTGGCACACGCTGAAAATGCCTAACATTTCTAGTGACTAGAATGAGCGCATGGTGTAACGCAGTAGCAGCGATTACGACGTCTTGATAGCTGATTACCTGTCCAGCTTTCGCGAGTTGTGCATCTATCTCTGCGGCTTTCTTCGCTATTTCACAGGTAACTGGGAGCACTTGAAAAGCTGCAAGTTCGGATTCTGCTCTCTTGAGCTTTTCCTCTAGCTTGGGAGTGCCACCATAGAGGTAGAACATACCTCTGAGATACTCGTGAACCGTTATAACTGAAATCGCCTTGGTAACGCCTAGAGCGTCCACCTCCCTTGCCTTCGCTTCAGCGCCGGGATCACCGTCAACTAAGTCTATCAAGTATGTGGTATCAAAAAGGTAGGTCATGGCTTGACCATCTCTAAGAGAAACCTTCGACGATCTTCATCCAATTCACGCTGCTTCTCAAAGGCTTTGACTACTTCGAGCCACTCACGCTTAGAGATGGTTTTAGAGCCAGCAATGCTGGAGAGACTTCTCCCTCCCTTGAGAAGCCTCTTAATAACATCTGAGAAAGATTCCCCAGGCAGCTTAGCCTTCACTAGCAAGGCGTATACCTCATCAGATACCATGATCGTCTTAGCCATCATTGCTCACCATGATCTATATACGTATATACAGATATATAGCATCTTCCGCGAATCTATTTACGTCCGTGCTATTTTGAAGGCTGGCGGTGTAATTCGCTGGCTTCGACATTTGGGGCATTTGGAGGGTCTTCTAGGCTTGTCGAGCTCCTTGAAGATGTAGCCGCAGCTTCTACACGTTGGGGGAACCATGACTAGTGCTTCTCGCCCCTTGCTTTTCTGCCAGATGCTCTTGGCTAGGTGGCGGAGATGCTCGTAGAGAAGCTTGCTCTCGGAGGGAGGAAGAGCAAGGAGCTGAGAGAGCTCCTCCACTGTAAGTGGATGATCACTACTTCTCAGGAGGACTTCCAGCTTTTCCCGTAGGGTGAGGAAGCTTTGCTTCTCGTTGAAGGGCATATTGCAGACCTCATAGCTGTTCGAAGTGTAGTAGCTCTCTACACTGAAGAATCTTCTGGTTTAGCACAGCAACCCTATCGTAAAAATGTAGGAGGAGTCTTAAGGAGAGCTTCCTCGCTCAGTTCGTCTGGGCTGTGGAGGCATGTATGGATAGGGAATGTATTCCACGCCAGGTCTCTGGATGTGGGCTTGTGGATAGAGTTCCATCAGCTCATAGACCTCTGAAGGCAAGCCTATCTTGACTGGAAGCCCCATTTCCATCGCCTCTTCTGGAGTTATAGGGTAGTCGTGGGTCCACCGCCCCTCGGCGAGAGCTCTAGCTATTTCGCGGGCTTTCTCCTCCCCAAACTTGTCTTTAATGAGCTCACACACCATCTTCTCTATCTGCTTTATCGCTTTCTCAGCTACATCGGAGAGGATGAGCGTTTCATCGGAGACCTTGTCAACTCCCTTCAGCTTAACTGCCTTAACTATGGAGGGGGCTGGCAGCTGAACTCCAGCTTTTATTGAAAGCTGAGGATCTAGTGGACCGAGAACAGCGTTGGGATCCATCCAGATCTCATCGGCGGCTAACGCGATGAGCGTGCCGCCGGACATGGCGTAGTGGGGGATAATCACTAACTTCTTGGCTGGGTGCCTCTTTAAGGCTTCAGCGATCTGCGAGGCAGCTAATACAAGCCCTCCCGGCGTGTGGAGAATAAGGGCTATGGGCTTGTTGGGAGGCGTCGACCTTATGGCTCGGAGGACAGCCTCTGAGTCCTCTATGTCTATGAAGCGGTAGATGGGTATTCCGAAGAAGCCTATTCGCTCCTGCCGGTGAATCATCGTTATTACGCGTGAGTCGAGTTTACTTTCGAGGGTTTTGATGAGGCTCATTCTGGCTGCTTGCATGTTGCGGTACTGCAGCTGAGGCCATAGGATGATCACGAAGATTAGGAGCCAGAAGAGAAGTCCTATGATGTCCACCATGGAGGGCCACCCTTTACACGGCAATACGCTTTCTGGTGAAGTTGTAATAGCGCTCTATGAGATAAGTGTTGATACAGCTAAGTCGCATAGGCAGCCAGTAAAACTAACTATGCTTTGAGGATGCTTGCTCCCTCTTCACGAGGTGGTAGCGCCGCTTCAGCAGCTCTCTTTCCTCGGAGATCACTTTAGCGGCAAGCTGATCTAGGCTCCGTACCGACTCTAGGAGTGTTCGCACTCTATTGAGGGGCACGATTCTAGAGGCTATTGCAGCAGCTGCTAGGAGACCCTTCGCCTCGAAGAGGCGGGCGGATAGCAGCGCTCTGCGGTAGAGGGGAGGTTTCTATCCGAGGGTTTGCCGATGGTGCTCATCTCATCCATGAGTGAATAAAGTTCCTCTGGAGCTTCCGTGAGAAGAGCTATTTTAGTGGAGCCGCACTCCGGGCATGAGAAGCCTTCAACTAGATCCTTTACCTTCACTATGTCTATGAAGCTCCAGCAGGTGGTGCAGAGAGCTGTTAGACATTCTGTAAGAAGTCTAGCCTTAGTTGACTCAAGCATGATTCTCCGCATTCTATCGGGGGGTATGATGTCCGTTCTCCTGGCGAGTTCCTCCATTCCTATCCTGGAGATGGGAGAGAGCACGCCGCCAGTTTTGAGGATCTCCACCCGTATTTTGCTGGCCTTGAGGTCAGCTAGCACCTTGGCTAGCGTTTCTAAATCCATGTCGCGGGTTAAGACCTCCTTCAATGCTTCTTCGAAAATCGCAGTTCCCTTCACGCTCTCTAGAAGCTGGGAGAAGCTGATCTGGGAGTAGGAGACCTCCTTGGAGAGGACACCAAATCTCCTTGCAACATGTATGAGCCTATACTTCAACATCATGGAGCGCTCTATGGCTTTAGCAGCCACTTCGTGGAGATCCATGTCAGCCAGCTTGCATAGGAGGCCCGCTGCCTTAGAGGCTGTGAGCTGAGGAGACTTCAACACTACACGGTAGGGGTCTTGCTGCACGCTTACACCTACGCCGAGTTCTTCAGCCGAGAGATAGCCGAGAAGACTTGCAAGGGCTGCTCTAAGTAGAAAACCGAGCGCGCAAAAAAACGTGGGA
>JAGHCH010000070.1 GCA_021160575.1 Thermoproteota archaeon
GAAGGTTAGGTTTTTGGGGAGTTTGAGCTTTGTTTGCTCTACTCTCTGTGGGTGGGGGGTTGTTGGCGTATTTCTCTGATACTACTATGATGTCTATGTCGCTTTGGATGGCGTGGGTGGGGCGTAGCTGCCGAAAAGGTATATGGTGGCGTTTAGCTCTTCTGCGAGTTCTTCTAGGTGCTTGATGGCTTCTTCACGGATCTTGTAGAGCTTTTCTGATCTCATTGAGGGTCTCCTCGGCTGTGTCTATAGCTTCTAGGGCTTGTTCCTCGGTGATCTCCTCTGATGGCCTTTCTACCCCGGCGTTTGGATATCTTGCTTGGGTGTAGTAGGCTGAGAGTCTGCTGAGCTTGGCTTCGCTGAGGTTTATGGTGGTGTGCTCTTTGAGGGTTCGGTAGAGCTTTACGAGATCTTGTCCTCTGGGGTATTCTCCTAGGATGTGGAGGATGGCTGTTTTCAGCGCCTTTTCCGCTGCCTGCTGTGCGGCGAAGCATGCCCAGTTGTATTCTCGTGCCTTGAGGCTGGTGTGGGCGTGGCGGAGGTCTGCTTGGGCTTCGTGCAGCCAGCTGGTTACCTCTTCTCGTAGGGGCATGCTGCGGCTTCTCTCCTTGGCTGTGTTCAAGATAACTAGGTGTTGCTTGGCTTCTATTAAGGTGGCGTCGGCCTCCAGTGTTCTGCTAGGTTGCCTTGAACACCGCATTGATGCTGCTTAGCCCGGGTTTGTAGGGTTCTAGGGTTCTTAGGCTGTGGTAGGCTTTGACCAGCTTCCAGCCGGCTTCCTCGGCTAGCTCGGCGAGTTGGCTGAGGGTATAGGCCTTCATGGTGAAGGATACTTGATCCATGTACTCCAAGTCTTTGCCTCTTCTCCTGTAGAAGGTCCAGGTGTTTTCGAGGACTTGCTTTTCTGGGTGGAGCTTGGGCTGCTCGACCATCAGGGTTTCCTCGTCTACCTCGTAGAGGATTCCGGCTTGCCCGCAGAGGCTGCTTCTCAGGGCTAGGGAGTCGAAGCTGGCTGTCTGTAGGATGAGGAGCAGTCCATCTTTCACTGTGAGCTTTCTGGTTGCCTTGAGTAGCTGGAGGTCGCTTTCTCTGTCGAGATAGTAGCCTAGGACGCTGGTCCAGTAAAGTAGGGTGGCATCGAACTTCCTTCCCTCTAGGAGCTGGTCGGCTTGACGGGCGTCTCCGGTGATGAACTCAACTCTACTCTTGATGCCGTATTCCTCTGCTTTTCTCTGGGCGTCTTCGATGAGGAGTGGTGAGATGTCTATTCCCACTACTTTGTAGCCGTGGCGGGCAAGGTGGACTGCTATTCTGCCGTTGCCGCAGCCTAAGTCTAGGATTCTCGCGCCGGGCAATAGGCCGTGCTCCCCTAGGAGCCTAGCCACCAGCTTGGCTTCCTCTCCTCCCATCCTCCACCTCGCGTTGAGGAGTCTGAGGAAGAGCTCCGCCTTGTCTAGGAACATCTCCTCGATCCAGTCCTCCTGCTTGATGGTGGATCACCGGTCTTTTCCTCTCCTAGTTCAGCTTATTAAGGTGTTCATTGAATTCGGCTGCGCCGCGGGAGGCTTTTGGGCTGGTTCTAGCCTGCCGAGAAAAGGTGTTGGAAGGCGGCTGCTTAGAGGGCTTTGAAGATCTTTCTCTTGACGATGGACCAGTAGCTGTAGAAGGCTATCCACGCCCCGGTGACTGGGAGGATCACTGCTAGCCAGAGGCTGGGGTGCTTCACCGCTGTGTAGGCGTTGACTAGGATGAAGGCTGCCAAGTTGAGGAAGTAGGCTCTCCTCTGCCATCCATGTTTCTTGATGGTCTCCACAGCCTGCAGCGCGGCGTAGCCCTCCTTGGTTAGGGTGTACTTGCCCTCCTCATCTAGAGCTACGAGCCCCTCCATCTTCTTCAAGTGGAAGTCGAGCTTGCCGCTGCTCTCCACGCCCAGCTCCCTCTTCAGCTCTGAGAAGCTCCTCGGCTTGGCTGCTAGGAGCTTTAGAACCTTAATTCTCAGGGGGTGGGAGATGGCTTCAAACACCTCGTCCGCAGGCATCCTTTTCATCACCTCCACCCCCTACTCAGCTTGATTAGCTGCCTTATTTCTAGGCAACTAGACCATGTGGTCAACGATCCTAGACCAGCGTCCTGAAGGCTACTCCACCTTCTTGCGGGCGACGAACCTCTTGGATCTGCCCTCCCTCAAGGTGTAGCGGTAGCCGCTGATGGTTACGCTGCCCCTCTCGGAGAGGGTGCGCAGCAAGCTGGCTGGAGCTTCATCAGCGAAGATCCACTCTCCCTCCCCGCTTGGATAGCTCCTCCAATTCAGCTCCTCCAAGACCTCTCCACTAACAGAGGCTTCTCCGCCGCCCTTCAAGATGGCTAAGATCTCGTCAAGCTTCCTCTCAATCCTCTCCAGCCTCTCCTCCAAGTCTGGCAAAGCCACCACAACCTAGCAGCTCCTACCACACTATAGAACTCGACAGATAAATAGAACTGCCCCGCCCCGTCAGCAAGCATCTCCTTTGAACACCCTCACCGAAGAGCCGGCTTGCATCTAGCCGTTCTCTGAGTTGACTTAGTAGCCCATGATCCTGGAATGCCCTCTCTCCATCTCCTATTCAAGCACAGCGATCACATGCTTCTCCGAAACCACCACTCTAGCCAGCTTCACCTCCAAGGCCTCTCTATGCACCTTCGATGAAACCACCAAAGAGTGGTATTCGCCTCTCTCCCCTACAGGGTCTATGCCGTGCTTCTTGACGTTCTCCAGAAATCCTTCAACAGTATCCTCATCTATTACCCGACACAGCCATTCACGAGGAAAATCTCTGCGGAAACCTATGATAGCTGGCCTCAATCCATCCTCTATTTCGCGGCGGAGAAGCTCCTCTGTATTTTGACCCCAAAGAGGCTCATACAGCCTCGCTCCAGCCGCCTCAGCCAACCTCTCCATGTACTTCAAGTGGCTAACGATATTGACATCTCCCGCCACCATCTCCTTAGCATCTACTCTCTCGAGGAAACGCACCGTCTGCTCAAACTCCCTTCCCCTATCCAGCCTAACAACCGCTACTGGTATCCTCATGGACGCTGCACTAAGCACAGCGTGCTTCAAGTTAACGATATGCGGCGACGGCTCCGAAAACTCATAGACCAAGAAGAGAAAGAGATCTGGAGGCCATCTCTGAAGAGCAGCATACAGCGACTCCTTGCCGCCGGAGAACCATGCAACCCTCAAAAGCCATTCCCCAGACAATATGGACATCTTATCCATATGAAGTTTATCCAAGGAATGAGGGAACCCCTTCTTTAAAGCGAGGCTTTCAACACCTTGACTTCTCTACACTTCTAAGAGGAGCCGCCGATACACAGTATCTACACGAATCTCCAGAGGATTCTAGGGCGCAGGCTCCCTGCACAGCCAAGGAACAGAGATAATTAGGCGTCAGCCCACCAACTACATGGTGCCCGATGGATGAGCGGCGAGTACCCGGCACTGCTTAGAAAGAGAGCTCTTAAGGCGCTGGAATGGAGTAAGAGGGCTTTGGAAAGCAGCGACTACGACACCGCCGCCCGCGAAGCTGAGCATGCTGCTCAGCTTTATGTGAGGTCCGTCATCTACCGTGTGCGGGGTGAGGAGGTTCGAGGACACAACCTCCGTGAACTTCTGGGTGTGCTGCTGCCTCCCTGATGGAGGAAGGTCTTGAAGAAAATGCAGCATTCTTAGCGGATTACTTGAGAAAGCATAGACGGGAGCTGGCGGAGCTAACTGAGGCTCACACCCGCGCCACCTACGGGCTCGCAGAGTATGACCAGCGGGAAGCAGAGCTACTGCTCAAGATAGCTGAAAGCGTTATTACAGTTCTCTAAGGAGCTTGAGGCGAAGATCTTTGGAGGAGAAGTATAGGGGTAAACTCCCCCTCCTGCGCAAGTGGAGGAGCATCGCCCGCAGCTTGGCGATGGTCATAAAGAAGCTCTACCCCGAAGCCGAAGTCTACCTCATAGGTGGGGCAGCTGAAGGGAGGATCACCGTGAACAGCGACATCGACATAGCAGTAGTATTCAACCGGGATCTCAGCAGAAGAGATAGAGTGGAAATCCTGGCAAGGATATGGGAAGCCGCAGATGTCGTGACTCCCATGCACTACCCCCTAGAACTCCACATCTTAACCCCCCGCGAGCTAGCAAGGCTGAAGGGAAGAAAAGTGAAGCTCTCGTAGTCATCACGCCTTCAACACAGCTTTCATGAGTGTCTAGATTCCTCGTTTTTCCAGCTCTTTCCTAAACTTCTCGAACTCCTCCTCAGAGACACTTGTTAGCTTCTCTGAGCAAATTAGCTTGAGCAGCTTTTCCTGGTCGTGTGCTCAATCATGTGGCCTCCCTAAGCATGCAGATATTTCTCCCTTGTCAAAAC